>JASLCW010000341.1 GCA_030151765.1 Marmoricola sp. | reverse complement strand
GTGTGCGTGTCGCGGGCGTACTCCGGATACATCGAGTACGTCGGCGCGAAGCTCATCGCCACCCGGCCCGGTCCTCCGAAGGCCTGAAGCAGGTGCAGCATCACCTCGTTGGAGCCGTTGGCCGCCCAGATCTGCGCGCGTGCCACGCGCACCCCGGACTCCGCCGCCAGGTAGTCGGCGAGGTCGTCGCGGAGCGCGTCGAAGTCGCGATCGGGATAGCGGTTGAGCTCCCCCGCCGCCGTCGCGACGGCGGCAGCGATGTCCGCGATCACCTCGGCCGGCGGCGGGTACGGGTTCTCATTGGTGTTGAGCGCGACAGAAACGTCGAGCTGCGGTGCGCCGTACGGTTCGGCGTCGGCGAGCTCGGGACGGATCGGCGGCTTCCAGTTCGGCGTCATGGGCGCCGCACCCGGACCGCGGCCGCGTGGCCGGGGAGGTCCTCGGCCTCGGCGAGGTTGATCACGTGCTCGGCGACGTCGAGGAGCGCCTCGCGGCTGTAGTCGACGACGTGCACGGCCTTGAGGAAGGAGCGCACCGAAAGGCCTGACGAGTGGCACGCGCAGCCCGCGGTGGGGAGCACGTGGTTGGAGCCGGCGCAATAGTCTCCGAGCGAGACGGGTGCGTGCGCGCCCACGAAGACGGCCCCGGCATTGCGGACGCGGGCGGCAACGGCAGCGGCGTCGGCGGTCTGGATCTCCAGGTGCTCGGCGGCATAGGCGTTCACCACGTCGAGACCCTGCTCGACGTCGTCGACCAGCACGATGGCGGACTGCTCCCCGGTCAACGCGGTGCGGATCCGGTCGACGTGCTTGGTGGCGGCCACCTGCACCTCGAGCTGCGCGAGCACGGCGTCCGCGAGGTCGGTGGAGTCGGTGACCAGCACCGAGGCGGCCAGCGGGTCGTGCTCGGCCTGGCTGATCAGGTCGGCGGCGACGTACGCCGGGTTCGCGGTCCCGTCGGCGAGCACCGCGATCTCGGTCGGCCCGGCCTCGGCGTCGATGCCGACGACGCCCTTGAGCAGCCGCTTGGCGGCCACGACGTAGATATTGCCCGGTCCGGTGATCAGGTCGACACGGGCGCAGTCGCCGGCGCCGTACGCGAACATGGCGATCGCCTGGGCGCCGCCCGCGGCGTACACCTCGTCGACCCCGAGCAAGGCGCACGCGGCCAGGATCGTCGGGTGCGGCAGCCCGCCGTGAGCCTGCTGCGGTGAGCTCGACAGCGCGATGGAACGGACGCCGGCGACCTGGGCGGGCACGACATTCATGACCACGCTCGACACCAGCGGCGCCAGGCCGCCGGGGACGTAGAGCCCCACCCGGTCGACCGGGATCAACCGGTGACTGACGACCGCGCCCGGAGCCAGCGTCGTCGTGACATCGCTCTCGAGCTCGGCCTTGCAGGTCTCCCGGAGGCGGCTGATCGACTCGTCGAGGCCCGCGCGCACGGCCGGGTCCAGCTCGGCGAGCGCCTTCTCCAGCGCGGCGGCGGGCACCCGCTGGTCCGTCTGGGCGACGCCGTCGAAGCGCTCGCTGTATTCGGCGATCGCGGCGACGCCGCGCACCCGCACGTCCTCGGCGATTGGGCGAACCACGTCGATGGCGGCGTCGACGTCGAAGGCAGCCCGCGGTACGGCGGCCCGGTAGTCGGCCAGGCGCTGCCCGCGAAGATCGATCCGACGCATCATGGCTCCAGTCTACGAAGCCGCTCGGCCGGGCGGCGCGCCCCATCCAGCGCCCGGACCGCTACGTTGGTCCGGTGCCGACGGTTCCGATGTTCCCGCTGAACACCGTGCTCTTCCCGGGCGCCCGGCTGGCGCTGCACATCTTCGAGGATCGCTACCGGGCGATGATCCGCGATGTGCTCGCACATCCCGACCCGGCCGACCAGGTCTTCGGCGTGGTGGCCATCCGTGAGGGCTACGAGGTGGGCGACCACGGCGTGCAGTCGGCGTACCGCGTGGGCACCCTGGCGCAGGTCTCGCAGCACCAGCGCAATCCCGACGGCACCTTCGATCTGGAGGTCACCGGGCGCGAGCGGATCCGGCTCGACTCGATGCACACCGGCGCCGACTACTTCACCGGCGACGTGACGGTGCTCCCCTCCGGACCCCACGACACGACCGCGGCCACCGCGGCGAGTGCCGCCCGGGCCCGCGCGCGCTATGACGAGTACGTCGAACTCGTCGACGAGATCCGCGGCGTCGAGACCCGGTCGATGGGAGCGCTCCCGACCGATCCGGAATACCTCTCCTATGCGATCGCGGCCCGCTGCGTGCTGCCGCTGCCGGAGCGGCAGGAGCTCCTGGAGGCCGAGACCCCCCAGGACCGGCTCGACCTCGTGCACCGCAGCCTGGGCGAGGAGATGCGCGCCATCCGCGCCCTGCCCTCCCTGCCCGCCACCGAACTGGCCCGCACCCGCTGGTCCCCGAACTGAGCGCGCCGTGGCGAAGAAGTCTCGTTCCGGACATGTCGGCACGCCGGCCACTGTCGCGCTCGACCGCGCGAAGGTGAACTACGAGGTGCGCACCTACGACCCTGCTTCGCTGCCGCGACCGGCGGGCCAGCGGGACGGCTACGGCGCCGAGGTGGCGGCCGCACTCGGGCAGGACCCGCGCCATGTCTTCAAGACCTTGATCGCGGAGGTCGACGGCAGGCTGACGGTCGGCGTCGTACCGGTGGCGGGACATCTCGACCTCAAGGCACTCGCCGCCGCCTGCGGCGCGAAGCGCGCGGTGATGGCCGATCCGGCGGCCGCCGAGCGGAGCAGCGGCTACGTGGTCGGCGGCATCTCGCCGCTCGGCCAGCGGCGCCGGTTGCCCACCGTCATCGACGAGTCCGCGCGGTCGCTCGGCACGATGTTCGTGTCCGCGGGCCAGCGCGGCGCCCAGCTCGGCCTCGCTCCGCTCGACCTCGCCACCTTGCTGGACGCCCAGTGGGCGCCGCTCGCCCGCGACTGACGATCACCGCAACCGGAGGCGCGCCTCCATGTGGGTGATGCCGGTCGGGCCGCTGCCCTCGACCCAGCTGCTGAGCCCGAAGGCCCGCAAGGGCTTCAGATTGGACTCGATCTCGTCGGTCGTCGCGTCGATGGCGCGCATCGATCCGAAGGCCTTGCGCCAGTCGTCGTTCACGCGCACGAAGACGACGTCGAAGGCCTGCTCGGGATGCGCGACGACGGCCCGGAAGTCGGCCTGATCCCCGAGGTGGCCGTCCGCGAGCACCCGCTTGTTGAAGCCGGGATCGCGCCCGAGTACGACGTGGTGCGCGTCCTGCGTCTGCGAGACGCCCAGCGCGGCCGGGCTGAAGTCGAAGAAGGCGAAGGCCTTGCCCAGGATCGACGAGATCTGCTTCGCGTCGCCCGTCGAGATCACCGCAGCCTGCAGGTCCTTCGGCACGTCCTCGGTGTTCATGTCCGCGGGTGGCTTCGCGCCTATCGCCCCGACGAGCCCGTTGCCGAGCAGGGTGCGCAGGTCACGGCGGAAGTCGAGTCCGCTCAGCTGCTCGATCCGGGTCAGCTCGCTCGGGCTCACCTGGCCCAGGACGCCGCCCATGAAGCTGGAGATGAAGCCCCGGGCGAAGGACTTGTTCACCGAGACGCCGACCGCGGCACTGATGTCGTCGGGCAGCCGCATGACCTCGGGACCGATCGCCTTGGTGGCAGCGAGCTCGGTGCCGCCGCCGACCAAGGAGATGTCGAGGCCGTCACTGCGAAGCTTGGCCGCGAGCGCCATGCCCTGGCCCTCGGGGGTCTCGTGCGCGATCGAGGCGACACCGATCGCGCCGGTGAACCGGCGTCCGAAGAGATTCACGAGCGTCATGAAGGCGTTGGGGGCGGCGTACGCGTTGACGACCCCGCGGCCACCGGCCATCGCGGTCCACTTGCGGAAGTCGGCGGTCTCGTCGAGCGACTTCTTCGTGGCCTCCTCGAGGATCTTGCGCGCATAGGCGTCGCTGAGGCTGACCACTGCGTAGTGCTCACCGACCGCCACACCGGCCTTCGCAGCGCCGCCCTCGCAACCGATCACCTTCCTGAGTCCGGCGCGGGCCTTGGCCCGGTCGCTCACCTGGACGACCATCTCGGGAACGATCCTGCCGTCCAGGCGTACGACGGCGAAGGCCAGCCGCGAGCCCACCCAGGGCTTGACGTCCTTGTCGTAACTCGGCGCACACTCCTCGCCGAGCATGCCCTGGACGAATTCCTTCTTGAAGTCGTCGAAGGACCCCCGGCCCATCTCCTTGCGAACCTCCGGGAACGTGCGCAGCACCTTCAGCGCATCGACCTTCTGGCCAGCCGGCGGATCGAGGTCGAGGGTCACCTCGGCGATCGCGGTCGAGGGAATCGCCGTCACCGGCAGCGGCCCACCGCCGTCCAGGAGGCGATAGACCGCATAGGCACCGGCGGCGGCGATCAGCATGATCGCCACGACGCCGCCGGCCACGTAGGGGATCCAGCGACGAGGTCGCGCCGTCGTGCCCGGTTCGTCCGGTGCGGGTGCCGCCGGCTCAGCTGCCGCGTGCTCGGGTGGTTCGATCGTCATGGCCTCGTGTCCCCTCGTGCCAGTGGTCCGACCCCAGCACGGTAACCACGAGCAGTCCCCCGGCCCGACCTCAGTCCGCCGACTGGACCCAGGCCCAGCGACCATCCGCGAGGCGGCCGAAGATGTGGCCCTCGGCCAGGTTGACCAGGTCCTCGTGCTCGACCACGAAGGGCACCGGACCGGCCAGGTCGATCAGCAGTGCACCGGCCTTCTCGGAGATCGCCGCCGCGGCGGCATGCCGCATCGTCACCGGTACCGGGCGCCCGTCGGCCCGCCAGGCGGCCAGACTCTCCATCGAGGTGAAGGCGAGCAGGCCCTGTCGGCCGTCGGCGCCGGTGACCATCACGGTCGCCATGTCACTGGTCTTGTCGTGCGCGTGCCCGTGCTCGTCGTACTCCACCTCGCCGAGCATCGCGACCACCGGCACCAGCAGGCGCGCGTGCTGCAGCACGGTCAGCACCGCCTGATGACTGCCCGGGGCGCCCGGCTGGTACGCCGACAGCGCCGCCCGCACGTGCTCCTCCGCGGTGCCCGAGTCATCCGCGAATCCGGGATCGGGAATGCTCCTGCCGCCACCGTCAGTCATGGAACGTAGGCTAGGTGGCATGACCTATGACGGCGCACTGTGGGGTGCGCTCGCGTGCACGCTCAGCGCCCTGATCGGCGTCCTGACCTGGCAGCGCTTCAAGACCCGCGGCATCGCGGCGGGCGTGCGCGGTGCGGCCTGGACGCTGCTGCCCATCGCCGCCTGGCTGACCGGCACGCTGCGGCTGCTCACCGAGATCCTCGGCGACATCGGCAACTGGGCGACCCGCCTGGTCTTCTCCCCTTCGGTGTGGCTCGGCATCGTCATCGCGGGCGTCGCCGTCGTGCTCTTCGGCGTCTCGACGCGACTGGGCCACAAGGAGCCCTCCGCGAAGGCGGTGAAGTCCGGCAAGGCATCGAAGAGCAAGTCGGTGACCTCGGGCGATCCGGAGCTCGACGACATCGAGGCCATCCTGCGCAAGCACGGTATCTCGTGAGCCGGAGCAAGGGCACCGTCGACGGACCACGGGAGCGGCTCGCCCGACGCCTCGACCATGCCGTCTCGGCCCTCGCCCTACGCGACGACAGCCAGCCGGCCACCCCGATGGTGGTCATCGATCTCGACGCCTTCGACGCCAATCTCGCCGATCTCACCCGTCGCGCCGGCGGCAAGCCGGTCCGGCTCGCCTCCAAGTCGGTACGGATCCCCGCGCTGATCCGGCGCGGGCTGGCCGATCCCGGTGTCGAGGGCGTGCTCGCCTACAACGTCCGTGAGGCCCTGTGGCTGGTCGGCGAGGGGATCACCGACGATGCGGTCGTCGCCTATCCGAGCGTCGACCGCGGCGCCCTTCGCCAGCTCAGCGGCGACCCGTCCGCCCGTGCCCGGGTGACCCTGATGGTCGACTCAGCAGCCCACCTCGATGCCATCGACGCGGCCCGCGCCGCAGTCGGCTCCACAGAACCACTCCGCATCGCCATCGACGTCGACGCCGGCCTCAGGCTCGGCTCGGCCCATGTCGGCCCGAAGCGATCGCCCCTCTTCGACACCGCCGATGTGGTCGCGCTCGCCCGCGAGATCATCGCTCGCGGACACGTGCTCGACGGCGTGATGACCTACGAGGGCCAGGTCGCGGGCGTACAGGACGACGTACCGGGGCAGCGGGCGAAGTCCTTCATCGTCCGCAAGCTCAAGGGCGCCTCCGTCAACCAGCTGGTCACCCGGCGTGCCGCCATCGCCAATGCCCTGGCCGAGATCGCCGAGCTGCGCTTCTGGAATGCCGGCGGCTCAGGCTCGGTCGAGTCCACCGTCGCCGACCCCGTGGTCACCGAGGTGGCCGCCGGCTCCGGTCTGCTGGTGCCCTCGCTCTTCGACCACTATCAAAGCTTCCGGCCGCGCCCGGCCGCCTATTTCGGCGTGCCCGTGGTCCGGCGCCCCGGCCCCGGCATCGCCACGGTGGCGGGTGGCGGCTATGTCGCAAGCGGCGCCGCCGGCAAGGATCGGCTGCCGATGCCGTGGGCGCCCGGTGGCCTCGAGGTCACCGGCCTCGAGGGCGTCGGCGAGGTGCAGACCCCGCTGACCGGCCCCGGTGCGGATGCGCTGAAGGTCGGCGACTGGGTCTGGTTCCGGCACGCCAAGTCGGGCGAGCTCGCCGAGCACACCAACACGGTGCACCTGCTCCGCGGCGACGAGATCGTGGATTCGGTGCCGTCGTACCGCGGACTCGGCCGCTCCTGGTGACGGCGGGCGCAGCACGGGTACTGGCGCTTCTCGACGCGCGCACACCCACTCTCGGCGCACTACCCCTGATCTGCGTCGACGGCCCGGCCGGATCGGGAAAGACCACGCTCGCCGACGAACTCGCCCGTCAGCGCGAGCTGTCGATCATCCACCTCGACGACCTCTACCCCGGCTGGGAGGGCCTCGACGGCTTCGAACCGCTGGCGGTGGCCGTCCTGGAGGATCTCGCGGCCGGCCGGGAGGCGTCGTACCCCCGCTATGACTGGTACGCCGGCGCCTATGCCGAGCGGGTCGCCGTACCCGCGAGTCGTGGGCTGATCATCGACGGCGTCGGTGCCGGCAACGCGCGGCTGTCCGCCCACGCCACGGTCCTGGTCTGGGTCGAGGCACCACCCGAGGTCTGCGATGCCCGCTGGCTCGCCCGCGACGGCGAGCTGATGACGACCTACGGGCCTGCCTGGCGTCGGGCCGAGGGCGCCCTCTTCGCGCGCGAACACACCCGTGAGCGCGCGGACCTGATCATTTCTCCGGAGTCGAGTGGGCCTCGATGAGCAACCGCAGCTCGCGTACGGCGGAGATCGCGCGGGCGCCGTCGCTCCCCTGGATGCCCATCAGCGAGACGGTGTCGCCGTCGCTGAGGTCCGCGGTGGCCCACGGTGCGCCGCGGCGCAGCGAGATGCTGACCACCTGCGCCCACTCGTAGTCGCGGCGCTTGTAGCCGTTGACGATCGTGACACCGCCCTCGCTGGCGGTCACCCGCGAGCGCATCAGCGCGAACCAGACGCTCAACGCGAGCAGGCCCAGGAAGACCAGGGTACCGAGCTGGAGCGGGGTGAACTTCGCCCGCAGCTGCGGGCCGAAGCCGATCCACACCGCGAGCACGAGCACCACCAGCAGGACGCCGCTGACCGTCCCGGCGATGCGCGCCCCGAAGGGCCGCCAGGTGCGCGGAAGCTCGCTCACAGCGCCTCCTTCGTCGGCGCGGTTCGCCAGGTCGCTGCGTTGAATTGCTCGCTCGCAAGCTCGCTCACAGGCGACACGCGTGGATGTCGGTGAGCAGGATGGCGCGGGCGCCGATCCCGTAGAGGTCGTCCATCAGCTGCTGGGCACCGGCGCGCGGAACCATCGAGCGCACCGCGACCCAGCCTTCCCGATGAAGCGGCGAGACGGTCGGGCTCTCCAGGCCCGGAGTCAGCGCGACGGCCTCCTCCACCCGGGCGACCGGCATGTCGTAGTCCATCATCACGTAGCTGCGCGCGACGAGGACGCCGTCGAGGCGGCGCTTGAAGATCTCGAACTCCGCCGGGACCGGGCGATCTGCATGAGTGATGACGACGGCCTCGGACTCGAGGACGACATCGCCGAAGACCTCCAGCCCGGCCTGGCGCAGGGTGCTGCCGGTCTCCACGACATCGGCGATCACGTCGGCGACACCGAGCTGGATGCTGGTCTCGACGGCACCGTCGAGGCGGGTCACCGAGGCGTCGATGCCCTGGCCCTCGAGATAGCGGCCGACCACGCCGACGTACGACGTGGCGATCCGCTTGCCGGCCAGGTCCGCCGCCGTCCGGGCGATGCCCGGGCGACCGGCGAAGCGGAAGGTGGAGCGACCGAAGCCGAGCGACATGACCTCGTCGGCCTTGGCGCCGGAGTCGAGCAGCAGGTCGCGACCGGTGATGCCGACGTCGAGCGTGCCCTCGCCGACGTACAGCGCGATGTCGCGCGGACGCAGGTAGAAGAACTCCACGTCATTGGCCTGGTCGACCAGGGTGAGTTCCTTGGAGTCCGAGCGCTGCCGGTAGCCGGCCTCGCGCAACATCTCGGTGGCGGCGGCGGACAGGGCGCCCTTGTTGGGAATGGCGATACGAAGAGCAGGCATGAAAGTGGTCCTAGAGGTGTGCGTAGACGTCGTCGAGGGTGATGCCGGCCGCGATCATCAGCACCTGTGCGTGGTACAGCAACTGGCTGATCTCCTCGGCCGTGCGCGCATGGCCCTCATGCTCGGCAGCCATCCAGGACTCGGCGGCCTCCTCGACCAGCTTCTTGCCGATCGTGTGTACGCCGGCGTCGAGTGCCTTGACCGTCCCGGAACCCTCCGGACGGGTGGCAGCAAGCTCATTGAGCTCCGCCCACAACTGCTCGAACGTCTTCACGTTGCCTTAGCTTAGGTGGTCGCGTCGGCGGATCTTCTTCAAGGTCTGTGCCGTGAGAAGAGCGGCACTGGCCGCCTCGTAGCCCTTGTCCTCATGACTGCCCGGCAGACCGGCCCGGTCGAGAGCCTGCTGCTCGTCGTCGCAGGTGAGCAGGCCGAAGCCGATCGCCACACCGGTGTCGAGGGCGACCCGGTTCAGCCCGTCGGTCGCGGCCGAGGACACGTACTCGAAGTGCGGCGTACCACCGCGGATGATCACGCCCAGCGTGACGATCGCGTCGAAGCCGCGCTGGGCCAGCGCCGAGGCGACCACGGGCAGCTCGAAGGAGCCGGGCACCCGGACCTCGACGGGCGCCTCGATCTTGTAGTCCGCGAGTGCCCGACGAGCGCCGGCGAGGAGCCCGTCCATCACCTGCTCATGCCAACTGGCCGCCACGACTGCGACCCGGAGGTCATGGCAGTCGACGGGTCCCTGCGTGGGTGCGCCTTCGCCACTCATGCGTCGTCTCCGTTCTCCGTGCTCTCGACCGACGAGAGATCGATGTCGTGACCCATGCGGTCACGCTTGGTGGTCAGATAGGCGAGATTGTGCCCGTTGGGGCGGGGCGTCAGCGGCACCCGCTCCGCGACCGGCACGCCGTAGCTCTCCAGGCTCGCCGTCTTGTCGGGGTTGTTCGTCATCAGCCGGACCGAGCCGGCCCCGAGATCGCGCAGGATCTGGCTGGCGGCGCCGTAGTGCCGCGCATCCGCGGGCAGGCCCAGGTCGAGATTGGCGTCGACCGTGTCGCGGCCCTCGTCCTGCAGCTCGTAGGCCCGCAGCTTCGCGAGCAGGCCGATGCCGCGGCCCTCGTGCCCGCGGAGGTAGACCACGACTCCCCGGCCCGCCGCGGCGATGGCGGCCATCGCCTCGTGCAGCTGGGGACCGCAGTCGCAGCGCTCGGAGCCGAAGACGTCACCGGTGAGGCATTCGCTGTGCACCCGGGTCAGTACCGGCTCACCGTCGGCGATCGCGTCGAGGTCGCCGTACACGAGCGCGACATGCTCACTGCCGTCGATGGTGATCCGGTAACCCACCGCGGTGAAGTCGCCGTACTCCGTGGGCAGTTTGGTGACCGCGACCCGCTCGACATGGTTCTCGATGCGCCGGCGATACTCGACCAGCTGCTCGATCGAGATCATCTTGAGCCCGTGCTCGTCGGCGAACTCGCGCAGCTCCGGGCCGCGCTTCATGGTGCCGTCGTCGTTGACCACCTCGACCAGGACGCCGGCGGGCGTCAGGCCGGCGAGGCGGGCCAGGTCGACGGCGGCCTCGGTGTGGCCGCGGCGTACCAGTACACCGCCCTCGCGATAGCGCAGCGGGAAGACGTGTCCCGGCCGGGTCAGCTCCCACGACTCGGTCGCCGAGTCGGCCAGGACACGCGCCGTGTGGGCCCGGTCCGCGGCGGAGATGCCGGTGCTGACACCGTCACGGGCGTCGACCGAGATCGTGTACGCCGTCCGCAGCTTGTCGCGGTTGTGGGGAGTCATCAGCGGGATCTCGAGCCGGTCGAGCATGGAGGCCGGCATCGGCACGCAGATCACACCGCTGGAGTGGCGGATGGTGAAGGCCATCAGCTCCGGCGTCGCCTTGGCGGCCGCGAAGATGATGTCGCCCTCGTTCTCACGGTCCTCGTCGTCGACGACGACCACGGCCT
>JASLCW010000320.1 GCA_030151765.1 Marmoricola sp. | reverse complement strand
TCGCTCGAGGGTCCGCTGAGCCGCTGCCTCGACTACACCACCGCCAACGACGCCGTCTCCAGTGACTTCGTCGGCTCGCGCGCCGCCGGCATCGTCGACGCCAACGCGGCGATCGTCGACGGCGACCACGCCCAGGTCTACGTCTGGTACGACAACGAGTTCGGCTACTCCTGCCAGGTGGTCCGCGTCGTCCAGAGCATCTCCGGAGTCGAGTACCCGACCTACCCCGCCTGACGCCGGGACAGGAGCACCGCACCGGCGACCGCACACACGAGGGCGACCAGGCCGGCCGCCATTGCCAGGGCGTGGAGACCGTCGACGTAGGCGCGCGCGTGCCCACCGAAGGGGCCTGCGACCGGGACGAAGGTGCCCAGCCAGGCGACACCGACGGCCAGGCCGGTCTGACGGAAGGTGTCGTTGGCACCGGCCGCCAGGCCGCTCTGCTCCGGCGGCAGCGCGTCGAGGGCGAGCGCACTGCCTGACGGGTTGAAGAGTCCCGTGCCGACGCTGGACACCAGCAGGCCCGGCAGGATGGCGGTCCATCCGGAGTCGGTGTGCGTGGTCCACGCGAAGAGCAGCATGCCGGCGGCGACGAGCACGAGGCCCACCACGGCGAGGGATGCCGGCGAGAAGCGGGTCAACAGCCCGGCGGTCATGCCGGAGACGACGAAGATCAGTGCCGTGCCGGGCAGATAGGCCATGCCGGTCTGCAGCGGACTCAGTCCGACGACTCCCTGGAGATAGAGGGTCATGTAGAGGAAGGCCGCGAAGAAGGACGCCGAGATCCCGAAGACGAGCACCTGCGGCGCCGCGAAGACCGGCTTGCGGAGCAGGTGCAGCGGAAGCATCGGCGCATTCGAGCCGCGCTCGACGAGGACGAAGGCAATCAACGCCACCGCGGCGGCGGCCAGCGCTCCGGACACCAGCGGGCTTCCCCAGCCGTCCTCGTTGCCGCGCAGCAACGCGAGCACCAGCAGGAAGAGACCGACAGCCAGCGTCACCTGCCCCGGTACGTCGAGGCGTCGTGCGCGCGGGTCCCGGCTCTCCCGGATCCGTCGCGCCATCGCGAGGGTGAGCAGCCCGATCGGCACATTGCACCAGAAGATCGCACGCCAGCCGATCGCGTCGGTCAGCACGCCGCCGATGAAGGGGCCGATGGCGAAGGCGGCGCCGATCGAGGCGCCGTACACGCCCAGGGCGCGAGCCCGCTCCTCCATCGTCGGCGTCACCTCCGAGATCAGTGCGAGCGCGGTGGCGAAGAGCACAGCGGCGCCGATGCCCTGCACGGCCCGCGCCGCGATCAGCGCCGCGATCCCGGGCGATACCGCGCACGCGGCCGAGGCCACGGTGAACAGGACCATGCCGCCGACGAAGATCCGCTTGCGTCCGAAGCGGTCGGCGATCGAGCCCGCCGACAGTACGACGGCCGCGAGCGGCAACGTGTAGGCGTCGATGACCCACTGCAGGCCGGAGAGACTCGTCGTCAGTCCCTTCGCGATGTCATTGAGCGCGGTGTTGACCACGCTGATGTCCAGCATCAGCATCACGGTGGCGACGCAGGCGACGGCGATGCTGATCTTCCGATGAGTGGTGGGATGGGCGAGCTCAACCGGCTCGAGTGTCAACGTCATGCCACGAGGCTGCCGTCCGTCGTACCCGCGCGACCATCCCAATCAGCCGGGGACTTCCTCCCCCAGATATCTGGACGTCGCCTTGACCCTTCCCTGCCTGACCAGTAGAAACGCGGAATGCCCAACGCCCGACGACGCCCTGCCCCCGCCCTCTTCGCGGCACTGAGCCTGGCGATCATCCTGCCCGTCCTCGGCGTCACGCAGAGCGCGAGCGCCGAGCCCGGGCCGCCGTACACGCTCTCGAAGGACGCGCGGCTCAACGCGCTGACCTGCTACGGCGATCTGCGGCGATCGGCGAAGCTCCCCATCCTGCTCGCACACGGGACCGGCGTGACCGCGAAGGAGGAGTGGGACATCACCTACCGGCCCGAACTGCTGAAGCTCGGGCATTCGGTGTGCACCGTCGAGATGCCCGACTACGGCTTCGGAGACGTGCAGGCAACGGTCGAGGTCGTGGCGACCGCGATCAGGGAGATGGTGCGCCGCTCGGGCGGACGCAAGCTCTCGATCCTCGGGCACAGCCAGGGCGCCTTCCAGCCGATCTTCGCGCTCCGTGTCTATCCCGACCTGGCCCAGCACGTCGACGACTTCATCGGCCTTGCCGGCATCTACAACATGGGATCCGCCGCGATCGACCAGGTCTGCAAGGACGGTCAGCCCGATTGCACGCAGGCCTTCCAGCAGATCCGCACGGGCTCGAAGCTGCTGGGGGCGCTGTCTCGTCGAGCCTTGCCTGCCGGGCCGTCGTACACGGCGATCGGGACGAATGCGGACGAGAAGGTGACCCCGCAGCCCTCGGTGAACCGGATGCCGGGGATGACCTCGATGCAGATCCAGCAGGTGTGCCCGGGCCGGAAGATGCCGATTCCCCAGGACCACGTGCTGCTGGTCGGCGATGCCATCGCCTACGACATGGTGATGGACGCCCTCAACCACCCCGGACCGGCCTCGCTGCGCCGGATCAGCAATGCCGACTGCGGAAAGATCGTCTGGGACGGCGTCGACCTGGTCGGCTTCCTCGGCGTCCTGCCCGCGGTGCTCTTCCGCAACGGCACCCTCGCCGCCACCGAGCCCCCGCTTCGCTGCTTCCTGCGCGCGGACTGCTCCTCCGTGACGGCGCGCGGCCGCATGCTCACGAACGCCAAGGCGGTACGTCGCGGCACCCGCGTGCGCGTCGTCGTCCACGCGGTCGAGCCCGGACGGGTGCGGCTCGTCATCGGCAAGCGCACACTGACACGTCAGGTGCAGGCAGGCCGGAGCGTTCTCGTCGTACGGCGGGCGCACGCGAAGCGCATCGCCGTCCAGACCCGGCCGGAGTACTACTCGCGCTATCTGACGGAACAGCGCCTGCGGGTACGGCGCTGAGCCCTGCGACCGACGCCCCTAGGCGTGGGCGCCGTGTTCGTGATCGCTGTGACCACTCGGCTCCAGCTGGAAGGTCGAGTGCTCGACGTCGAAGTGACCGACCAGGCATTCCTGCAGCTGGTCCAGTAGTTGCGGCGCATGGCCGTCGTTGAAGCACGAGTCCTCGACGACGACATGGGCGGACAGGGTCGGCAGGCCCGAGGTCACCGTCCACACGTGGAGATCGTGTACGTCGAGCACGTGTGCGTCCTCGAGCATGTGCCCGCGGATCGCGTCGAGATCGATGCCCTCGGGTGCGACCTCGAGGAGGACGCGGCCCGAGTCCCGCAGCAGGCCCCAGGCGGCGTGCAGCATCAGCGCGACGACG
>JASLCW010000328.1 GCA_030151765.1 Marmoricola sp. | reverse complement strand
CACCCACAAAAAAGCGACAGCGACGGAGCGAGGCCGGCACGGCGTCGCGCCGGTTTACCGCTCACCCGCGGCGCCCCGCCACGAACAGGCCAGGAACAGTCACTTCTGCCAACGATCAGACGCTATTCCTCAAGTTCTGCGTCCAAAAAGCATGATCCTCAGTCGCTCATGATACCCAGGTGACCCAAGGGGCGCCTGGGACCATCCCAACGGTGTCGATCACACATTTCAGGCATCGATCACACAGAACAATGTGTGATCGATGCCCAAACTGTGTGATCGAGCGCCAGGAGCCGGCCGTGATCCGGGAGCCCACCGCAACCGAGCGCCGGCCCGTCCCCGTCGCTGCGCCTTTTCGGTATCCACCCATGAATCGCGACCCGCCAGCGGCGCCTCACCGAGAGCAGCCCGATGCGCCCCGAGGGAGAAGAACCAGAACACCTAGCGCATCCCCTCGACGCCTTCACGCAACTGCGCGAGGGTGCGGTTCAGCAACCGGGACACGTGCATCTGGGAGATGCCGACCTGTTCGGCGATCTGGGCCTGGGTCATTCCCTGGAAGAAGCGCAGCATCAGGATGTGCTTCTCGCGGTCGGGCAGCTGCTCCAGCAAAGGCTTGAGGGACTCGCGCACCTCGATGTGCTCGATGGCGGGGTCGAGCTCGCCCATGCCCATGAGGATCGAGACCGGGCCGTCCTCCCGTTCGCCGGCGTCGAGGGAGAGCGTCGAGTAGGCGTGCGCGGACTCGATGCCCTCGAGAACGTCCTCGGGGGTGACCTCCAGGTGTGCGGCGATCTCGTCGACGGTGGGGGACCGGCCCAGCTTCTGGGAGAGCTCACTGCGCGCGCGGGTGATCGCCAGGCGCAGTTCCTGCAGTCGCCGCGGCACCCGGATGGTCCAGCCCTTGTCGCGGAAGTGCCGCTTGATCTCGCCCAGCACCGTCGGCGTGGCATAGGTCGAGAACTCGACGCCGCGATCGAGGTCGAAACGGTCGATCGCCTTGAGCAGGCCGATGGTGCCCACCTGGATCAGGTCGTCCAGCGGCTCGCCGCGATTGGCGAAGCGCCGGGCGCAGTGCTCGACGAGAGGCAGGTGCAGACGCACCAGACCCTCGCGGGCGAGCGCGCGCTGGTCGTCGGTGCTCGCCGGGTCCGTGAGGTCGGCGAAGAACGCGACGCTGCGCGCGCGCAGCTCACCGGGGTCCGAGATCGGCACGACTACTCCGACCGCGTCGCCGATTTCGACTGATAGCTGATGTGGCGACGGCCGTCGACGACCTCGGTGTGCAGGTCCGTGGTCACCGCGGTGAGCACCTGCCAGGCGTAGCTGGCGCGGTCGATCTCGGCGTACGACGGCGCGGAGATGTCGACGCCGAGCCGCTGGTCGTCGAGCTCGTAGTGGATCTCGAGGAGATCGCCCGCGGCGGAATCGGCCTGGTTCTCGAGAAGCAGCGTGCACGCCTCACTGACCGCGACCCGGGCATCCTCGAGGTCGTCGATGCTGAACCCGAGACGAGCCGTGAGGGCGGCGGTGGTGAGACGTACCGCGGCGACGTACGCACTGTCCGCCGGAAGCCGCAGATCGGCACTGGTCCCAGTCACGGAATCAACCTAAGGCATCGCGGCGAGGTGCCGGATCAGCGCCGGGCGACGCCGTCGCGGCGTGCGGCGGTGGCGACGGCCTCGGCCACCGTCGGCCCGACGCGCGGGTCGAACGGGGAGGGGACGATCAGCTCCTCGCTGAGGTCGTCGCCGACGATCGCCGCCAGCGCATTCGCGGCTGCGAGCTTCATGCCCTCGGTGATGGCATTGGCGCGGACGTCGAAGGCGCCGCGGAAGATCCCCGGGAAGGCCAGCACGTTGTTGATCTGGTTGGGGAAGTCCGAGCGGCCGGTCGCGACCACCCGGGCGTGGCGATGGGCGACGTCGGGGTGGACCTCGGGGGTCGGGTTGGCCAGCGCGAAGATGATCGCGTCGTCGGCCATCGAGGCGACGACATTCTCCGGGACGGTGCCGCCGGAGACGCCGATGTAGACATCGGCGCCGTCCATGACGGCGTCGAGGCTGCCCCAGCGGCCGGTGGTGTCGGCGGTCTGGGCGGCGAGCGCGCGCTTGACCGGCGTCAGGTCCTCGCGGTCGCGGTGCAGCACGCCCTTGCGGTCGATGACGGCGATGTCGCGGTAGCCAGCGGCGAGCAGGATGCGGCTGACCGCGACGCCCGCGGCACCGGCGCCGCTGATCACGATGCGCACGGTGTCGTGGTACTTGCCGGTCAGCTTCATGGCGTTCTCGAGGGCGGCCAGCGTGACGACCGCCGTACCGTGCTGGTCGTCGTGGAAGACCGGGATGTCGAGTTCCTGCTTGAGCCGGTTCTCGATCTCGAAGCAGCGCGGCGCGGAGATGTCCTCGAGGTTGATACCGCCGAAGCTGGGCGCCATCCGGATGACGGTCTCGACGATCTCGTCGACGTCGGTGGTGTTGAGGCAGATCGGGATGCCGTCGATGTTGCCGAACTGCTTGAAGAGCAGGGCCTTGCCCTCCATGACGGGCATCGCCGCGGCCGGGCCGATGTCGCCGAGGCCGAGGACGGCGGTGCCGTCGGTGACGACGGCGACGGTGTTGGGCACCCACGTGTAGTCGTCGCTGAGCGCCGGGTCGGCCGCGATCGCCTCGCAGACCTCGGCGACGCCGGGGGTGTAGGCGAGGGAGAGATCGTCCTTGTTGGCGAGAGGTACCGACGCCGCGATCTGCATCTTGCCCCCGCGGTGGAGGGCGAAGACCGGCTCGTCGGAGCGGTCAGGGCTCACGTCGGTCAGGGCGTCGGAGGCAGTCATGGGGGACTTTCTGATGAGTACGGGGTGGGCCTGTGCGGCCCGGTGGCTCGACGCGGATTCGAGGTGGGATCCGCGGTGCCAATCTGAGACTTCGGGGGTGACCGAGACTCCATTCTCGCACACCGGATCAGCCGCCGGTGCGCCGCTTCAGCGTGCGTGGCCGAGGCCACACTCGTGCGATGGCCACGGCGAGAACACGTTCTACGGGGGCCCCGAGGGTCCACGAATCGACGCCCTCGTCGGGGTTGTCGCGACTGACCCACCAGCCCTGCTCGTCGTACCTCTCGAGGCGTTTGATCGCGAGTACGCCGTCGGGAAGCCGGACGACGGCGACCTCGCCGGTGCGCGGCGTACGACGATGGTCGAGGAGGACGCGATCCCCCTCCCGCAGGGTCGGCAGCATCGACCGGCCATGGACGCGCGCGAGGCCCCATCGCGGCTGGCGTGCCATGCGCATGGCCTCCTTGTGGGCGGGGTAGCTGCTCGGAGTAGTGTCGCAAGTGCGTCGTGGCTCTTCCGCATCGGCGCCCAACAGCAACCGCGAGAGGATCCCCAACACATGCTTTCCAGGTTCTTCGCCCCGACCGTGGACGTGCAGGCTCACTGCGACCTGCCGTGCGGCGTCTACGACCCGGCCCAGGCTCGCATCGAGGCCGAGTCGATCAAGGCGCTCATCGCCAAGGTCAACGACAACAACGACCCCGACTTCCGGACCCGCGCGCTGATCATCAAGGAGCAGCGCTCCGAGCTGGTCAATCACCACCTCTGGGTGCTGTGGACCGACTACTTCAAGCCGCCGCACTTCGAGAAGTACCCGCAGCTG
>JASLCW010000289.1 GCA_030151765.1 Marmoricola sp. | reverse complement strand
CGCGCCTGCTGGTGAAGACGATCCAGCAGGACACCGGCCTGCACATCGACCACTACGTGGAGATCGGCCTCGGCGGCTTCGTCAACGTGGTCGACGCAGTGGGCGGCGTACAGATCTGCCCGACCAAGCACATCGTCGACCGCCGGGCCAATCTCAACGTGAAGAAGGGCTGCCAGAACGCCGACGGCGCCACCGCGCTCGGGTGGTCGCGTTCCCGGCATGCCTTCGCCCTCGGCGACATCCAGCGCGAGCAGCACCAGCGCGAGATCACCAACCAGATCGGCAGCAAGGTGAAGTCGCCGTGGACGGTGCTCAATCCCTTCCGCTACTGGGACCTGTCGCAGGCGGCCGCCACGTCGCTGAAGGTCAGCAAGGGCACCAGCCTCTTCAACATGATCAATTTCGGCCTCGGCATGAGCAAGGTCAACGGCAAGAGCGGGATGACCTGCGGCATGCCGATCGCCAACCTCAGCGTCCAGTGGGATCGCACCCGGGCGCTCAAGCTGCTCGGCTACCTCAAGACCGACCGCACCTCCGACATCCCCAAGTCCCTCTGCACTCCGTCCGGCCTACCGAAATGACACCTCGATGACCTACGCCTACGAGACCATCAGCATCGCGATCGACGAGGACGGCATCGCCGTACTCACGCTCGATCGCCCCGACGCCCTCAATTCGTTCACCGTCACGATGGCGAAGGACCTGGAGAGCTTCTTCCGGGCCGCCGCGGCCGACGAGGCGATCCGGGCGATCGTGGTGACCGGTGCCGGGCGCGCCTTCTGCGCCGGGATGGACCTCTCCGCAACCGGCAATGTCTTCGGCCTCGACGAGGGCGTCTCGCCGACCCCGGCCGACCTGCGCGACCACCTGACCGAGGAGCCCTGGCAGTCCGGCGTCCGCGACACCGGCGGCAAGGTCACCCTGGCGATCCACGACTGCCCGAAGCCGGTCATCGCCGCGATCAACGGTGCTGCCGTCGGCATCGGCGCGACGATGACCCTCGCCATGGACATCCGGCTGGCTTCGACGAAGGCCCGGATCGGCTTCGTCTTCGGGCGGCTCGGCATCGTCCCCGAGGCTGCCTCGAGCTGGTTCCTGCCCCGGATCGTCGGTATCCAGCAGGCCCTCGAATGGGTCTATTCAGCCGACATCCTGACCGCTGAGCAGGCTCACGACGGCCGGCTGCTGCGCTCCGTGCACGAGCCCGATGAGCTCCTCCCCGCCGCCCTCGACCTGGCCCGCAGCTTCGTCAACGGCCGCTCGCCGCTGGCCCTCGCGATGGCGAAGCGGATGCTCTACCGCAACAGCGCCGTCGACCACCCCATCGAGGCGCACAGAGTCGACTCGCTGGCGATGTGGCACGCCTCGATCGGCGACGGCAAGGAGGGCGTCACCGCCTTCCTCGAGAAGCGCGACCCGGTCTTCACCGGCAAGGCCGGGGAGGTCCCCGAGCTCTGGTGAGGTGCGCCGCCTCGGTCAATTTGGTATACCAATTGTCATGGCCGACCCGAGCCTCCGCGACCTCGCCCACCTGCGCAGCTGCGTCGACCTCGCCCGCGAGGCACTCGACGACGGCGACGAGCCCTTCGGCTCACTCATCGTGGACGCCACCGGCACCGTGCTCTTCACCGACCGCAACCGGGTCAAGGAGGGCGACGCGACCCGGCATCCGGAGTTCGCGATCGCGCGCTGGGCGGCCGAGAACGTACCGGCCGACGAGCGCTCCGGCTGCGTGGTCTACACCTCGGGCGAGCACTGTGCGATGTGCAGCGCCGCGCATGCCTGGGTCGGCCTCGGCAAGATCGTCTACGCCACCAGCACCGAACAGCTCGGCGGCTGGCTCGCCGAGTGGGGCATCCCCAAGGGGCCGGTCACACCGCTGCCGATCAATGCCGTCGCACCGGGCATCGAGGTGGCCGGGCCGGCGCCGGAGTACGCCGACGAGGTCCGCGCCCTGCACGCCCGGCTGCACGGCATCGCCGAGTAGCCGCTCGGCCAGCGTCAGCCCGGAGTCAGCTCAGAGCGCGAGCGAAGAGCGCCTCAAGCTCGCGGAAGTGCCGCTCCGCACCGGCCTCGTGATACATCGCGGTGTCGGCCATGGTGTAGCCGTGCGGCGAGCCCGGATAGATCTCGTTGCTGGCGACGAGGCCGTGCGAGGCCAGCGTCTCACCGAGTACGGCGACCGCCTCGGGCGGCATCGATCCGTCGTTGTCGGCGTGACCGTAGACGAATTCTGCGCGGGCGTTCGCGAGCTGCAGGTGCGGGCTGTCCGGGGCATCGGTCGCCAGCCGCCCTCCGTGGAAGCCTCCCACGGCCGCGACCACGTCGGAGCGGGTGCCGGCCGCGCGCGTCGAGAACCGGGCGCCCATGCAGTAGCCCGTGACACCGATCGGCCCGGACACCCCGGGCTGGGCCAGCAGGGCATCGACATAGACCGCCGTGTCGGCGTCCATCCGCTCGGTGGTGATCGCCTCCATCCGCGGTCCGACCGTCCCGAAGAAGCGCTCCCGCTCCCCCGGCTGCGTCAGATCACCCTGCGGGGCGAGCTCGGCCGCCGTACCGGTGCGGAAGAAGACGTTGGGAGCGAGGACGACGTAACCCCAGCTCGCGATCCGGTCGGCCATCCGCTCGATCTGCGGGCGCAGGCCGATCGCGTCGATGACGAAGAGGACGCCCGGACGCGGGTCGTCGCCGTCAGGTCGGGAGAGATAGGCCTCGGCCGTGCCGTCCGGCAGGGTGATCTCGATCGTCGCCACGATGGCCAGCCTAGTCCTCAATTGGTTGCCGACCGCAACGAGGCTGGCGTCACTCCAGCACGCGCAGGGACTCGAGAGTCGCATCGGCCGCGTAGGCGATCCGTACGCCGGCATCGCGTGCCTCGTGGAGCGCGGCGACGATCTCCGCGGTGACCTCCTCCCCCGGCGCCAGGACCGGGATGCCCGGCGGATAGGGCGCGACCAGTTCGGCGCTGACCCGGCCGATCGCGTCCGCTACCGGGACCGTCACCGCCGGCGCGAACCATGCCGCCCTAGGGGAGACCACGGTCACCGGATCGACGGCGTACGACGAAGCGGTGACGACCGGGCGAGGCCCGCCTCTCCGCGCCGACACCGCCTCGACCAGGGCAGTGGTGAGCCGGTCCAGTGCGGCGGCGTCGTCGGCCAGTGAGACCTGGGCGACGAGCGTGTCCCGATCGGCCATTTCGAGCGGGATCCCCTTCTGTAGAAGGTCATTCTCGATCGCGATGCCATCGGCCCCGGTGCCGGCGAGCACC
>JASLCW010000198.1 GCA_030151765.1 Marmoricola sp. | reverse complement strand
TCGTCGTCGAGGGCGCTGAAGAGCGGCGCCTGGCGGAGTACGTCGTTGTCCACGGGAGTTCCCTTCGTGCATGGCTACGCGCACCGGGGAGGCCCGGCGCCGGTGTTGCAGGTCACAGTCTGGACCATGAAGTCCCCTCACGTCACGGCAACCCCGTGGTGGGCCGCGTAGTCTGGCCTCCGTGCCAGCGCCCAAACCACCGACGACCCTGGTACGCCGCGCCCGGAAGATCGACCGCGTCCTCGCCGACACCTACCCCGACGCGCGCTGCGAACTCGACTTCGACAACCCCTTCCAGCTGCTCGTCGTGACGGTGCTCAGTGCCCAGACGACCGACCGCCGGGTGAACGCCGTACGACCGGTGTTGTTCGCTGCCTACCCGACCCCGGCGGCGATGGCCGCGGCGGCGCGTGAGGACCTCGAGCAGATTGTGGCGAGCCTCGGCTTCTTCCGGCAGAAGACCGATGCCCTGCTCAAGTTGAGCGCCGCCATCGTCGCGAAGTACGACGGCGAGGTGCCGGCCAGCCTGGACGAACTCGTCACGCTCCCCGGCGTCGGCCGCAAGACCGCCAATGTCGTCCTCGGAAATGCCTTCGACATTCCCGGCATCACCGTCGACACGCACTTCGGCAGGCTGATCCGGCGGCTCGACTGGACCGAGGAGACGGACCCGGTCAAGGCGGAGCACGCGATCGGTGCGCTCTTCCCGCCGCGCGACTGGACGATGCTCAGCCACCACCTGATCTGGCACGGCCGTCGTGTGTGTCACGCGAAGAAGCCCGCCTGTGGTGCGTGCACGATCGCGCACTGGTGCCCGTCGTACGGCGAAGGCCCCACGGACCCGGAGGCCGCGGCGAAGCTGGTGAAGACGCAGGGGCCCGCGTGAGGCGTCTGCTGGTCCTCTTCGGTGTCCTCGTCGTGCTCACCGGATGTGCGGCGAAGGTGCCCTCGGTGCGTGAGGCCACGGTCAACGTGGACACGCCCCAGCTGCGCGCACTCAAGGCGAAGGCGAAGATCGCTCCCTGCGTGGCCACGACGGCCGCACCTGCCAAGGGCGGCCTGCCGAACACCACCTTGCCGTGCCTCGGCGGCGGTCCCGGCGTCAACCTGGCCGGCCTGCGCGGGCCGATGGTGGTCAATCTGTGGGCGCAGTGGTGTGTCCCCTGTCGGCAGGAGATGCCGCACCTGCAGCAGTTCGCCGCGGAGTACGGCGACAAGGTCCCCGTGCTCGGTGTCGACTACAAGGACTACCAGCCGCAGTTGGCCATCGAGTTCGCCCGGACTGCCGGCGCGACGTACCCGATGGTCGCCGACTCGGCCGAGAAGATCCGTGCCGTCGGCCTGCCGACCACGATCCTGATCGACGCTGGCGGACGGATCGCCTATCAGCAAGGCGTCGAGATCACCTCGGTCGCACAACTGAAGCAGCTCGTCACCGAGCATCTGGGAGTTGACCTGTGAAGGCGATTCCTGAGTGGCTCGAGCGGATCCGCACGGGAGCGGCGGACATCGAGGGCAGCGACCTGACGAGATTCCTGCCGCCGGAGGACGCCGATGCCAGGCCGGGTGCGGTACTGATGCTCTTCGGCGAGGGCGCTCAGGGTCCCGACCTGCTCTTCACCGAGCGGGCGCACGACATGCGCTCCCACCCCGGGCAGATCTCCTTTCCCGGCGGCAGCGTCGACCCCGGGGACCTCTCGCCGTCCGACACCGCGCTGCGGGAGGCGGAGGAAGAGGTCGGGCTCGACCGCCACGGTGTCGACGTACTCATGGATCTGCCTCAGCTGTGGCTGCCGCCCAGCAATTTCGCGGTGACCCCGGTGATGGCCTGGTGGCGCGAGGAATCGCCCGTCGGCGTGGTGGACCCGGCCGAGGTCCACTCCGTCTTCCGGGTGCCGATCGAAGAACTCCTCGATCCCCAGCACCGGATCACCGTCACCCACCCCTCCGGCTATTCCAGCCCGGGCTTCCTGGTCGGGCCGGACAAGGAACTGATCCTCTGGGGCTTCACCGCCGGTCTCGTCAACAAGCTCTTCGAACACGTGGGGCTCACCCGGCCGTGGGACGAGTCGGCGACCAGGACACTCCCGGCGTACATGACCGGCGAACGGGGTTGAGCGCATGAATTTCCTCGACTGGGCGCTGATCGTGCTGGTGCTGCTCTATGCGCTCTCCGGCTATTGGCAGGGCTTCATCGCCGGCGCCTTCGCCACGATCGGCCTGGTCGTCGGCGGCATCGCCGGCATCCTGCTGGTGCCGCTGCTGCTCGGCTCGGCCGCGCCGTCCGTCTGGGTCTCGCTGGGCGCGCTCTTCGTGGTCCTGGTCTGCGCCTCGCTCGGCCAGGCGGGACTCCAGTACGTCGGCAGCCGCGCCCGGGAGCGGATCCGCTGGCAGCCGATCCGGGCGCTCGATGCGATCGGCGGCGCGGCCCTCTCCGTCGTCGCCGTGCTCGTGGTGTCGTGGATGCTGGGTGTCGCGATCAGCGGGTCGCAGATCCCCGGGCTGAACACGCTGGTGCGCAACTCCCGGGTACTCACCGAGGTCAACGGTGTCATGCCGTCCGTGGCCCAGTCGGCGCTGCGCGGCTTCGACAACGTGGTCGGGTCGAGTGTCTTCCCGCGCTATCTCGAGCCCTTCACGCCCGAGCACATCGCCGAGGTCGGGCCCCCGCCCAAGGGCATCGGGCGCCGCCCGGCGGTGGCACGGGCCCAGGCCGCCGTCTTCAAGGTGCGCAGCGACAACTCCTGCGGTCAGGGCGTCGAGGGCACCGGTTTCCTCTACGCGTCGGCGCACCTGATGACCAATGCCCACGTGGTCGCCGGGGTCTCCGACCCGCAGGTGATCGTCGACGGCCGCTCGGTCCCCGCGACGGTCGTCTACTACGACTCGCGCACCGACGTCGCGGTGCTCGACGTACCCGGTCTGAACGGCACCACCCTGAGCTTCGACCGTTCCGGTCGGGACGGGGAGGCGGCGGCGATCCTCGGCTACCCCGAGGACGGTCCCTACACCGTCAATCCGGCCCGGATCCGCAGCAACGAGCGGCTCCGCTCGCCGGACATCTACGGCCGCGGCACGGTCCTGCGCGACGTGTACTCGGTCCGCGGGAAGATCCGCCCGGGGAACTCCGGGGGGCCCTTGGTCTCCGCCGAGGGCAAGGTCCTCGGGGTGATCTTCGCCGCCTCGGTGAGCAGCGCCGACACGGGCTATGCGCTCACCGCCGACCAGGTGGCATCCGCCGCTGCCGCCGGCCTCCGGGCGGTCCGGCCGGTCGGGACCGGGGCCTGCGCCTGATTCTGTCTCGGGTTTCCCATGTGATCCATCGAGACTGGCGCATCACACGCGATGCATCCCGTGTGATGCCCGAGTTCGGGTGGATCACATGGGAAACCGATGAACCTCAGTGTTTGAAGGCGCTCGGAATCTGCTTCGCCTGGGCGATGGCGCGCTCGGGACCGCGGACCTTCTTGATCCGCATGACGCCGAAGAGCGCGAGCAGAAGGGCGAGCAGGACATAGCCGCCGAAGACGATCAGGAAGCACCAGGCCAGGTCGAGGCCGGTCATGTGGATGAAGAAGCCGATCGCGACCGAGACGATGATGATCGCCAGCAGCATCAGGAAGCCGGCGACCGCGAAGGCGCCGATGGCCACGGCGCTGGTGGCGATGCTGACCTTGAGCTCGGCCTTGGCGAGCTGGATCTCGCTCTGCACCAGCGTGGAGATGTCGCGGCTGGCATCGACGACCAGTTTGCCGATGGTCGGCTCTTCGACGGCGGGCGCGGGATCGCGGTGTGCCATGAGTAATCCTTCGACGTCGAGGGGCGGTGCTGGTTCTGCTCTGGCCGACCCTACCGGTCCCCGGCACCGGGTTGACGAGTGTGCACACGATTGCGGGATCCGAGCACCAGTCCGGCCACCGCGGCGGACACCAGCGAGGCGCCCAGAACGGCGACCTTGGCGACATCGCGCCGCGGATCGTCGTACGAGAGATCGCTGACCAGCAGCGAGACCGTGAAGCCGATCCCGGACAGGATCCCTACCCCGATCAGGTCGCGCCAGGCCACGCCGTCGGCGAGTTCGGCGCGGGTGACCCGGGTGAGCAGCCAGGTTCCGCCGAGTACGCCGAGCGGCTTGCCGATCACCAGGCCCAGGACGATCCCCCAGACGATCGGGCTGGTGGTCAGGGAGTCGCCGCCGCGGATCACCACACCTGCGCTGAGCAGGGCGAACAGCGGGACGGCCAGGCTGGCGCTCCACGGCGTGAGCAGGTGGATCAGTCGCTCCGCGGTCGCGGCCTCCTCGCCGGTACGGCGGCGTACCCGGGTCAGCAGGCCGATGCCGACCCCGGCCACCGTCGCGTGTACGCCGCTCTCGTGCATGGACCACCAGGCGGCGACCGCGACCGGTGCGGTGAGCCACAGCCCCGCCCGTACGCCGAGTCCGGGGAGGCGCTGCAGCACGCCGTGTACGACGAGCGCGGCGATCGCGAGCGCCAGCCAGCCCCACGCGATCGATCCCGAGTAGAAGACCGCGATCACGGCGATCACGATGAGATCGTCGACGACCGCGAGGGTCAGCAGGAAGGCGCGCAGCTGGGTCGGCAGTGCCGAGCCGACCACGGCCAGGACGGCGAGCGCGAAGGCCACGTCGGTCGCCGAGGGGATCGCCCAACCTCGCAGGTTCGTCGTACCGGCGTTGGCGGCGAGGAAGATCAACGAGGGGACCAGGACGCCGCACGCCGCCGCGACCACGGGGACGACCGCATCGGCGGGCCGGCGGAGCGATCCCGTCACGAATTCGCGCTTCACCTCGAGCCCGGCCACCAGGAAGAAGATCGTCAGTGCCCCGTCGGCGGCCCAGTGCTCGAGATCGAGCGGGCCCAGCTCCCAGCCGCGGAAGGAGTCGTATCCGCCGCC
This sequence comes from Marmoricola sp., assembly GCA_030151765.1. Taxonomy (GTDB): domain Bacteria; phylum Actinomycetota; class Actinomycetes; order Propionibacteriales; family Nocardioidaceae; genus Marmoricola. The sequence continues at coordinate 8,579 of JASLCW010000198.1, read as the reverse complement.
CAGATTGGCCCACAGCAGCGCGCTGCCGGCGGCGATGAGGGCGATCGCGCCGCCGAGCGTCTCCGAGCGCAGCAGTTCGGCGACGAAGAAGCCCTCGTCGCGGTCGAGGCGGCGGAGGATGCGAGGGCGGATCACGGCGGCTCCCGGGGTCGGCGATCAGGACGCCGACCAGACTTCCCGGCACACCACGGCCAAGTTTATCGGGCGCAGCGGTGCGCCGGCGAGGTCACCGGATCCGGATCGACTTCTTCTTGGTGAAGTTGGCGTGGCTGATCGAGCGGCAGGTGACCGTGACGGTCAGCTTCTTGTGCCGCCAGGCCCTCTTCACGCGAATCTTCGCCTTGTCGGAGACGTGCTTCCTGCCCGCCTTCCACGACACCGTGCAGGTGTAGTTGCCGGCGCTGGCGACGGGCTTGCGGGCACGGAGCTTCTTGCCCACCTTGTGTTTGCCGATGATCTTCAGGCCCTTGGTGAGCCTGGGCGTGGGGTACTTCGTCTCGAGGAGGTAGTCGCGGCGATTGTCGTAGTTGCCGCTCTTGTAGGCGCTCGCGTAGAGCTTGCCGCCGCTGCTGCTGGTGGCGAGCAGGCCGACCTCCGGATGGCTGGGCAGGGAGAGCACCCGGTCGCGGGCATTGCCGTAGACATGTGCCGTCGTACCGGAGACCCGGAAGACGTCGTAGCCGTCGGCGACGTACACGTCGGAGCCGTCACGGCTCACGGCACCCGATCCAGAGCGCACGCCGGCCACCTGCGTCGTGGTGCCGCCGCCGTCGTAGGTCACCCTGGTCGTGCCCGTGGCCATCGAGAAGGTGGCGACCTGGCCGCTGTCGCTGATCGACATGCCGTTCGTGATGAGCGAGCCCGAGAAGGCGCCACCGGCGGGCGACAGAGTCACGCCGTTGTAGCGCCACAGTTGTGTCCCGTTGCCCTGGTAGGCCGCAACCAGGACCTGGTTGGTCCCGAAGGCCCGCATCTGCAGAGTGCCGTCCAGCGTGACCGGTACGAAGCTGGCGCCACCGTTGGCCGAATAGCGCATCGCGCCGCACGACGCGTAGGCGACGGTCGAACCCGAAGCATTCGTGGTCACGCTTGCGATGTCGCAGACGGCGCTGGTCTCGAGGATCTTGGTGAACCGGGCGCCGTAGTCGACGGACCGGTAGAGCGAGGGATTGCCGCCCTTCGGGGTGCCGCTGACATAGACGACGCGGCCGCTCTTCGACACCCCGTAGCTGGCGTCCAGGTCGACATAGCCTCCATGGGGGCCGGGGATCCTGGTGCGCTTGAAGACCCCCTTGACCTGGTGCCAGTACTCGGAGTCATAGGTGTTCTCCGTGTACGCCGTGCGGTCGCTGATGCCGGTTAGTCCGGCGTCGGTGGCCTGCAGGGACATCCAGCCGCCGTCGCCGAGCGAACCCGTGGACATCACCGACCACGACTGGGTGGCCCCGGCTGCCTGGGAACCGGCGGGAGGGAGCAAGGCAAGGCCGGTCAGCCCGGCGATGAGTACGACGAATCCGGCCCCGAGACGAGACATGGTCAACCTCTGCTGGTGGGAGAAGTCCGAGCGAACAGCTTAGACTGAGCGGCGGAGGGGAGTATTCCTTCGCGACGGTCTCGTCATCACGGTTCGTACGACGTACCCGGGGCCGCCGGTGGTCCGCCGGAGAATCGTGCGGCGGCCACGGAAGAGACCTCCGGACCGATGCCGCGCCCGCGGCCGAATGCTCCGGAGGACCCGTGCACGTGAATGCCCTGACCTGGTGGTTGACCATCGGCCTCACCTCGGCGGTGCTGCTCTTCGATGTCATCGTGATCGGCCGGCGGCCGCACGAGCCCAGCAAGCGCGAGGTCTCCATCGCCCTCGCGGTGTACGCCGGCCTCGCGGTGCTCTTCGGCATCGGGGTGTGGATCTTCGCCGGCGGTCGGTACGGCGGTGAGTTCTTCGCGGGCTGGCTGACCGAGTATTCGCTGTCGGTCGACAACCTCTTCATCTTCCTGATCCTGATGACGAAGTTCGCCGTGCCCGCGCGGCTGCAGCAGAGCGCGCTGATGGTCGGCATCGTGCTGGCCCTGGTGATGCGCGGCATCTTCATCGCACTCGGCGCGGCCGCGATCAACGAGTTCAGCTGGGTCTTCTACCTCTTCGGCCTCTTCCTGATCTGGACGGCCGTGAAGCTGGCCCGCGAGGGCGACAGCGAGGACCACGAGACCGAGGAGAACCGGCTGGTGATCTGGGTCCGCGGGCACATCCCGTCGACGAAGGAATGGCACGGCACCCGGCTCGTCGTACGCGAGGGCGGCCGGCGGCTGATCACCCCGATGTTCATCGTGATCGTCGCGCTCGGTACGACGGACCTGCTCTTCGCGCTCGACTCCATCCCGGCGATCTACGGCCTCACCAAGGAGCCCTTCCTGGTGCTGACCGCCAACATCTTCGCGCTCATGGGGCTGCGGCAGCTCTACTTCCTGATCGGCGGCCTGCTGCAGCGGCTGGTCTACCTGTCCTACGGACTGGCCTTCCTGCTCGCCTTCATCGGCGTGAAGCTCGTGCTGCACGCCTTGCACGAGAACGAGCTGCCCTTCCTCAACGGCGGCCACCACGTCTCATGGGCTCCGGACATCCCGATCTGGCTCTCCCTGCTGGTCATCGTCGGCACCCTCGCGATCACCACGGTGGCCAGCCTGTGGAAAGACAGGTCGAGTGCCTGAGGACGCGCAATAGCGCGTCCTCAGGCACTCGACTCGGAGGGTCAGTCCTCGCTGGCGCTGGACATCCCCGCGGTGATCAGGTCCATCACGGTGGAGTCGGCGAGGGTGGTGGTGTCGCCGACCGCGCGGTTCTCGGCGACATCGCGGAGCAGGCGGCGCATGATCTTGCCGGACCGGGTCTTGGGCAGTTCCTGGACGACCATGATCTGGCGGGGCTTGGCGATCGCGCCGATCTCCTTGGCGACGTGGTCGCGCAGTTCCTTGACGATCTCGGGTCCGCCGTCGCCGGCGGCCTCGCGGAGGATGACGAAGGCGCACACGGCCTGGCCGGTGGTCTCGTCGGTGGCGCCCACGACCGCGGCCTCGGCGACCTTGGGGTGGGAGACCAGGGCGGACTCGATCTCGGTGGTGGAGAGCCGGTGGCCGGAGACGTTCATGACGTCGTCGACGCGGCCGAGCACCCAGATGTCGCCGTCCTCGTCCTTCTTGGCGCCGTCGCCGGCGAAGTAGACGCCGGGCCAGCGTGACCAGTAGGTCTCCTTGAAGCGTTCGTCGTCGCCCCAGATGGTGCGCAGCATGGCCGGCCAGGGTTCGCGCAGGATCAGGTAGCCGCCCGAGCCGTCGGGCACCGAGGCGCCCTCGTCGTTGACGACATCGGCAACGATGCCGGGCAGCGCGGTCATCGCTGAGCCGGGCTTGGCGTCGGTCACGCCTGGGAGCGGGGAGATCATGATCTGCCCGGTCTCGGTCTGCCACCAGGTGTCCACGACCGGGGCGCGGTCGCCGCCGATGACCCGTCGGTACCAGACATAGGCCTCGGGGTTGATCGGCTCACCGACCGACCCGATCACCCGCAGGCTCGACATGTCGAACTGCGCCGGGATCTCGTCGCCCTGCTTCATGAAGGTCCGGATCGCGGTCGGGGCGGTGTAGAAGATGGTCACGCCGTACTTGGCGATGATGTCCCACCAGCGGCCCTTGAAGGGCGCGTCGGGGGTGCCCTCGTACATCACCTGGGTGGCGCCGTTGGCGAGTGGCCCGTAGACGATGTAGGAGTGGCCGGTCACCCACCCGACATCGGCGGTGCACCAGTAGACATCCGTGTCGGGCTTGAGGTCGAAGACCGCGTGATGGGTGTACGACGTACCGACCAGATAGCCGCCGGTCGTGTGCAGGATTCCCTTGGGCTTGCCGGTCGTACCCGAGGTGTACATGACATAGAGCGGGTGCTCGGAGTCGTGCAGCTCCGCGGTGTGCTCGGTCGACTGCTTGCCGACCGCGTCGTGCCACCAGACATCGCGTTCGTTCCACGCAACCTCCTGGCCGGTACGACGCACCACAAGGACATTGCGCACTGTCACCTGGCCATTGGCCGCGACCTTCTCGCAGGCCTCGTCGACCGCCGGCTTGAGCGCCGACGGCGCACCGCGGCGGTAGCCACCGTCGGAGGTGATCACCACCTCCGCGCCACAGTCCTCGATGCGCGAAGCCAGCGCGTCGGCGGAGAAACCACCGAAGACCACCGTGTGCGGCGCACCCAGACGGGCACACGCGAGCATCGCGGTCACCACCTCGGGGATCATCGGCATGTAGATCGCGACCCGGTCGCCCTTCTTCACGCCCAGCTCGATCAGCGCATTGGTGGCCTGACACACCTCGTCCTTCAGCTGCGCATAGGTGATGTCCCGCTTGTCGTCCTCGGGCTCACCGACCCAGTGGAGGGCGACCTTGTCACCCCTGCCGGCATCGACGTGACGGTCCAGGCAGTTGACCGCGGCATTGATGGTCGCGCCGGTGAACCACTTCGCAAACGGCGGATTCGACCAATCCAGGACCTGATCCCACTTCTGGCCCCAATCCAGGCGTTCGGCCTGGGCGCCCCAGAAGCCGAGCCGATCGGCCTTCGCGGCCTCATAGGCCTCGGCCTTCACATTGGCCTCCGCCGCCAACGCGGCCGGCGGCGGGAAACGACGCTCCTCATGGAGCAGGTTGGACAGGGCTTCGTTGCTGTCGGCGGTCATGGCTCGTCTTTCTCCCTAGGTTTCCCTGTGCTGGTGACCCTCGTGGCCAGACTAGGGCGAACCCGGTCCGGCCACGAGGGCCAGGTCAGTGTCGGTCGTTCAAGGTTGTCGATCGGTTGCTTCGGATCAGGTCATCTCGGCATCGTCGGCAGCAGGTCGCGGCCGAAGGTGAACTTCGTGACGCCGGCCATCGACGTGTACCAGGCGACCAGGGCGGTCGCGATGCCGAAGTAGCCGCCGGTCTTGTGGATGCCGCTCGAGGTGGCGAATTCACCCCAGGCGAGCAGCAGGAAGGTGATCGTCAGGAGCACGAAGACGGCGAGTACGGCGCCGCTGACCCGCGTGGCCGCGACGGTCATGTACAGCGTGAAGATGCCCCAGGCGAGCAGGTAGAGACCGACACCCTTGGCGGCGTCGGTGCCGGCGCCGCTGAGGTCGGTGTGCCCGGTCAGCCACCAGAAGGAGATCCAGAAGGCGCCGTACGACGTGAAGGCGAGTGCGCCGAAGGTGTTGCCCTTGGCGAATTCCCACATGCCCGCGCCGAACTGGGCGAGACCGCCGTAGGCGAGCGCCAGTCCGAAGACGACCGGCTCGACCGTGGCCGGGACCCAACCCGCGTTGACGGCGCTGAGGACGAAGGTGGTGAGTGCGAATGCGGCAAGGCCGAGCGGTGCCGGATCAGCCAGATGGCTGCCCGGAGAGGCCGGCGCCGGTGCGGTGTGCGACATGGAATCTCCTCCAGTGTTGGGCCCGGAGAGGGCTGATTCCGTGACCGTAGAAGTGGCGCGGGTCACACGGGGAGGGGGTACGCGCCAGTAAGCGCCGAGCGCGTACGACGGCGCGATGTGTGCGCGATCACAGTGCGACGAGCGGTCGATCGACTACGACGAACGGCGGGCGGTCTCGGGATGGTAGCTGCCGCGATCGAGTTCGATCTCGTCGGGTGCATGGAGCCGCACCATGGTCCGGGCCACGTGTGCCGGCATCCGCGCGGAGGTGACCAGCGAGCCGACCACCATCGTGGCGAAGGCGAGCGGAACGGTGCACAGCGCGGGTTGGTTGATCACTGCGCCCCACCAGCCGCTCGGGGTGGCGCCGAGCATCACCGTCACCACGGCTGACCCCGAGGCCAGGCCGCCGACCGCCATGCCGGCGATCGCGCCCGGCGGGGTGAGACCGCGCCACCAGATGCCGAGAACCAGCAGAGGGCACAGTGTGGAGGCGGCCACCGCGAAGGCGAGTTCGACGGCGTGGGCGACGGCGACGCCGGCGGCCGCGTAGGCCAGCGCGAGCGTGACCGCGGTGGCCGCGCAGACCGACCACCGGAAGGCGGCGACCGGCCCGACCCGGCGACCGGCAAGATCCTGGGCGACGACGCCGCCGACGGAGATGATCAGGCCCGAGGCCGTCGAGAGGAAGGCCGCGAAGGCACCCGCGCCGAGCAGCGCGGTGAGCAGGTCCGCCAGTGGGCCGTGCAGGAGACGGCCGGGGAGGGCGAGGACCACCGAGTCGGTCCTTCCGTGGGCGACCAGATCGGGAGCGAACATCCGGCCGAGCACGCCGTACACGGTGGGGAGGAGGTAGAAGGCCCCGAGCAGGCACAGCACCGTCACCGTCGTACGACGCGCCGTCCGGCCGTCGCGGTTCGTGTAGAAGCGGACGACCACGTGCGGCAGGCCCATTGCGCCGAGGAAGGTCGCCACGATGATCGAGTAGGTGAGGTAGAGCGCGTGCTGTTGTCCCTGCAGCGGCTCCGCCCATCCCGCGGTCGACCAGTGCGCGGCACGGTGATCGCTCACATGGGGGAGCAGGAAGAAGATCGGCACCAGCAGCGCGAAAAGTTTCAGCCAGTACTGGAAGGCCTGGGCGAGGGTGATGCTGCGCATGCCGCCGGCCACGACATTGGCGAGCACGATCGCTGCGACGATCGCCCCGCCCAGCCAGGTGGGCGCGCCGGTGAGGGTCGCCAGGGTCAGGCCGGCGCCCTGGAACTGCGGGACGATGTAGAGCATCCCGATCATCACGACCAGTGCCGTCGCCACCTGCCGCGCGGCCAGAGACTCGAGCCGGAACTCGGCGAAGTCGGGGAGCGTGTAAGCGCGGGAGCGACGCAGCGGCGCGGCGACGAAGACCAGCAGCAGGAGATAGCCGGCGGTGTAGCCGACCGGGTACCAGAGCATGTCGACGCCACGGAGCAGGACGAGTCCGGCGACGCCGAGAAAGGAGGCGGCGGAGAGGTATTCGCCGCTGATCGCCGAGGCATTGAGCGTCGGGCCGATGGCGCGTGAGGCGACGTAGAAGTCACTGGTGGTGCGGGACAGCCGGAGCCCGATGGCGCCGACCACCAGCGTCGCGACCGAGACCAGTGTCACCGCGAGAGCGGTCGCCGCAGTGGTCACGATGCCTCCGTCATCGGCGGTCGAGCAGTTCGCCGAAGGTCTGCTCGTGATGTTCGGCCCGGCGGGCGTGTGCCCAGCCGAGCACGATCAGCACGGGATAGACCGCGAAGCCGAGGACCAGCCACGGCAGCGGTACGCCGACCACCTGCACGCTGCGCAGCGACGGGAAGATCGCGAAGAGGGCCGGCCAAGCGGCCACGGTGACGACCAGGAAGGCCACTGTGGTCAGCGCGAGGCGCAGTTGGGCGCGCATCAGCGAGCGCATGAAGATCTCGCCGACCTCACTCTGGGCATCGATCTCCGAGGCGACCGTCGTACGACGGGGTCGGGTGGTGCGGGGCGCGGTGATCCGCACCCGCTGCGGTGAGGGATCGGTCACGAGGAACCGTCCCGCTGCTGGCGCAGGAGTTCGCGGAGCATCGGGGTGTGCCGGCGGCTCACCTGGAGTGGCGTCCCGTCGATCATCAGCAGGCAGCGGCCGGCGTCGATGCGTACCTCGTCGACGTGACTCAGCGAGACGAGCAGGGACCGGTGCACGCGGAGGAAGCCGGCCGCGCCCCAGCGTTCCTCGAGGGTGCTGATCGGGAGTCGCACGAGGTGACTGCCGGTGGCCGTGTGCAGCCGGCAGTAGTCACCCTGGGCCTCGACCCAGGCCACCTCGGACCGGTTGACGAAGCGGGTCACGCCGCCGAGTTCGACGGGAATGGTGTCGTCCGGTTCGGTTGCCGCGACGGGACCGCCGGCCTCGACGATCCGGCGTACGGCTTCGCGTAGGCGTTCCTCCCGCACCGGCTTCAGCACGTAGTCGACGGCATTGAGCTCGAAGGCGTCGACCGCGTGCTCGGAATGAGCGGTCACGAAGACCACGGGCGGGGTCTCCTTGAATCGGGCCAGCACCTCGGTGAGTTCGAGTCCGGTCAGCCCGGGCATCTCGATGTCGACGAAGACCGCGTCGACCGGCTTCTCCCGCAGCACCCGCAGCGCCTCGGTGGCGGAATCGCAGGAGGTGATCTCGCCGACCCGGTCGTCGCGGGCGAGCAGCCACGCCAGCTCGTCGAGGGCGGGGCGCTCGTCGTCGACGATGAGGACATCGAGCCCGGTCATGACCCCACTCTGGCAGCGGTGCTCCCCGCGCGCACGTCACCATTCCGCGTGCGATCGGCGTAGTGGCCGACTTGGCAGCCGATGTTTCCTGGCCCCGGAACGTGGGTCAAAGTACGACGGTTGCGCACGACCGACCGGAATGGCCGCTAATGCCGGGTTAGAAACACACGGTGAACACCAAACTATCGACTCGCGCACCGGGTGCGCGGCGCCTGCGTGTCGCTAGCGTCGCCTCGCTCGCCGTCAGCGCACTCGTATTCAGCCCACTCACCCTCCAGTCGGCACAGGCGGATCCCGCGCCGGATGCCCCCAATACGATCCTCGGGGTCGGCGACTTCTCGCTGAC
>JASLCW010000187.1 GCA_030151765.1 Marmoricola sp. | reverse complement strand
GAGAAGGCCGTCAGCCTCTGCTGCCTGCACCACCACCACATCCACGACGACCGCTACCTCCACGACCGCCTCCCCAACGGCGACATCAGATTCACCCGACGACGATCCAGCGGACCGGCTGGTCCAGCCCCGGAGGGGCTTCGTTCGTACGACCTCGGGGTGACCAAGGTCCCTGTCGGGAGCGCTTCCGTCGCCCGCGACGGTCCGCCCGGATAGCGTCAGGGCATCGCCGGAGGAGGTGCAGCCGTGGCCTATCACCCGCGCGCCTACCGGAAGACGAAGATCCCGGGAGCCGCGACGCTGCATGCGCTCAACAGGTTCAGCAATGGCTGGACACCCGGCTTGCACAAGCAGATCCGCAAGGCGGGTGGTTTCGGACCCTGGTTCGAGCGACAGCTCGCGGGCGGCTACCCGGACACCTGGTACACGGCCACGTCGGCGTGGTGGCTCTCCGTCAATGCCTCCGACGCCACCGTCTGGAAGCGTGCCCAGAGCCATGTCGAGGACCTCTGGGAGGCCGACGCGAACTATCAGCGGTGGGCGATGGTCCGGCGTATCGGCTCCGAGCGCCAGGTCCAGGAGGTCATGGCCGAATTCTGGGAGCACCACTTCCACGTGCCGGCGGTCGGCGAGGTCGGACCCTTCCGTACGGCGTACGGCAAGGTGATCCGCGCCCGAGCCCTCGGCAGCTTCGAATCCCTCCTCGCCACGGCGATCCTGCACCCCGCCATGCAGACCTGGCTCAGCAATGCGAACTCGTCGAAGGAGGCGCCCAACGAGAACCTCGGCCGCGAGCTCCTCGAGCTGCACACCGTCGGCAGGGGCACCTACTCCGAGAACGACGTGAAGAACTCCGCGCGCATCCTCACCGGCTACACCGTGGGGATCTGGACGGACTGGAAGTTCTCCTACGACCCGTCGGCGCACTGGACCGGACCGATCCAGGTCATGGGCTTCCGCCACGCCAATGCCGCCACCGACGGTCGCGCCGCCGTACGTGCCTATCTGAGCTATCTGGCGCATCACCCTCGCACCGCCGAACGGATCGCGCGCAAGCTGGCCGTCCGCTTCGTCTCCGACAACCCGTCCGCGGCGCTGGTGCGGAGGCTGGCTGCGATCTATCTGGCCAACCGGACCCAGATCAAACCCGTACTGCGCGCGATCGTCGCGTCGACGGAGTTCAAGCAGGCGCGCGGCAACAAGGTCCGTACGCCGTCCGAGGATGTCGTCGCCACCTACCGGGCACTCGGCGTCTCGCTGGCGCCACCACGCACCGGGTCCGACCGCAGTGCCGCCAACCAGATGCTCTGGGCGGCCGAGGCGCTCGGGATGACCCCCTTCGGATGGCCGCGCCCGGACGGGCGACCCGACGACGGCGCCTCGTGGTCGTCGACCTCGCGCTTCCTCGCCTCGCTCGACGTGCACTACTCGATGAGTGGTGCCTGGTGGCCGACCGAGCAGATCGGCTACCGGCGACCCGCGGCCTGGCTGCCGCAGAAGTCGGTCCGCTTCGACCTGCTGGTCGACCACCTGTCCCGGCGGCTTCTCGGACGCCCGTCGACCGCTGTCCTGCTGACGGCGGCATGCCAGGCGGCCAACTGCCGTCCCGCCACCGTGATCACCGCCTCGCACGACCTGGTCAGGTGGAACCTGCCCCGGCTGCTGACGGTCTTTCTCGATTCCCCGAGCCACATGACGAGGTGACCCCGATGACTGACTCAGTGATGCCCGGGTGCTCGTGCCCGACCGGCCTCTCCCGGCGCGGGTTCTTCCGGATGGCGGCCGGCGCCGGACTCGGTATGGCCGCGGTGGCCAGCTTCGGCGAGGCCAGCATGTCGACCGCCTATGCAGCGACCGGTACGGCGCCCAATGTCCTGGTGGTGCTGTCCATGCGCGGAGCCGTCGACGGGATGAGTCTCGTCGTACCGCACGGCGATCCGGTGTACTACGCGGCGCGGCCGGGGATCTCCATCGCCGCGGAGCGACTGGTCGCCCGCGACGACTTCTTCGGTCTGCATCCGGATCTGAGCCCGCTGCTGCCGATGTGGGCGCGCGGTCGCATGGCCGCAGTGCACGCGACCGGCCTGCCCGCCCCCAATCGCTCGCACTTCGCCGCGATGGAGGAGCTCGAGGAGGCCGACCCGGGCTCGTCGGCCCGGATCGGCTGGCTCAACCGGTTGATCGGCCGCGAGGGCGGCACGAGCGCGCTGCGGGCGATCCAGTTCGGCTCGAGTACGCCGCCGACCGAGCTGGCCGGTCCGCGACCGACCGTCTCGGTCGGATCGATCGACGAGATGCGACTCAGCGGCGACGACAAGTGGGACACCGGGCACGGCCGCCCACGCTCGATGCAGACGATCTGGGGAGCCGCGCCCGGACCGCTCGGTGCCGGTGCCCGTACGGCGCTGCGCGCGGTCACTGATTTCGCCCCGGTGCGGGCTTCGTCGGCGAAGCCCGCCAATGGTGCCGCCTATCCGGGCAACAGCGATCTGGGCAGTGCCCTGGCCGCCGCCGCGCGCACGATCCGTGCCGATGTCGGTGCCGAGGTGATCGCGATCGACCACGGCAGCTGGGATCACCACGCCGACCTGGGAACCCTCGCATGGGGCTCGATGCAATCGATGGTGAAGGAACTCGCCGGCAGCCTGGCCGCCTTCTTCGCCGATCTCGGAGATCTCGGCGCCAAGGTCACGCTGGTGACGATCAGCGAGTTCGGGCGTCGTACCAGAGAGAATGCCAACTACGGCCTCGACCACGGCTACGGCAATGTCATGCTGCTGCTCGGCGCCGGCGTACGCGGCGGCCGTTACTACGGCACCTGGCCGGGCCTGAGCAATACCGCCGACGGCGACCTGCTGGTGACCACCGACTACCGCAGCGTTCTGGCCGAGGTGATCGGCACGCGCCTCGGCGCCTCACCGGCCGCCGTCTTCCCGCGCTTCTCGCCGGTGCCGGTCGGCGCTCTGGAGGCAACGTGACCCCGAGCACCAATCGGTGACAGAAGAACCGTGACAGTATTACTGTCATCGTCATGAAGTCACGCGGACACTGGCGGCGGCGCCACGATCAGCTCGACCCCGAGAAGGACTTCCACGAGATCGCGGTCAATCTCGCGACCTACGAGTTTCCGTGGGATGCCGTGCAGTCGCTCTCCTTCGCGCTCTTCCGGACCTACGCGGTCCCTTCGATCGGCGTACTGCTGCACGACACCGGCGAGTTCACCGACCGCGTCCAGAAGCGGTACGACGACACCGGGCTGCTGCTCGAGGAGGTTCTCGAGCACGGGCTGAGCGAGCCGCAGGGACGCGGGCGTGAGGCGCTGCGCCGGATCAACCAGATGCACGGCCGCTACGACATCAGCAATGACGACATGCTCTACGTACTCGCTACCTTCGTGGTGATGCCGAAGCGCTGGTACGACCAGTGGGGCTACCGCCCGCTGACGCACACCGAGGTGATCGCCTCGACCAACTACTACATCGAGCTGGGCCGGCACATGGGGATCAAGGACATCCCGGCCGACTACCAGGGCTTCGACCGGCTGCTGGAGGACTACGAGACCGCGCACTTCGCCTACGACGCCAAGGCCCGGAAGGTCGCCGACTCCACCCTCGACCTCCTGACCACCTTCGCGCCCAACAAGTACGCCCCGGCGTGGCTGGTCAAGCGCTTCGCCTACTCGCTGATGGACGACCGGCTCCGGCTCGCCTTCGGCTACCCGAGGGTGACCGGCCTGGAGCGGCGCCTCTTCCACGGCGGCATGCGCCTGCGGGCCCGGCTGATCGCGCTGATGCCGGCCCGGTCGAAGCAGAAGTGGACCCGCGACATGGGCTACTACAAGTGCTATCCGAGCGGGTACGACGTCGCCGCGCTGGGCACCTTCCCCGCCGGGTGCCCAGCGCGCGTATCGCAGGAGACCGCCACCGCCTGAAGGGACGGCCCTCAGGCCAGGTGGGCCGTCCAGCGCTCCTCGATGCGGCCGAGCTTCCAGATCGCCACGGAGAGTGCCCAGGTCACGAAGAAGAGCCCGACGATCCCGTAGCCGACGTACTCGAGATTCAGGTTGGCCAGGAAGGCCAGCGGGCCTGAGGTGATGCCGACCTTCTCGGCGAGCAGGCCGACCAGCTCGATGACGCCGATGATCAGCGCGACCGCGACCGAGAGCGCGGTGACGGTGATGTTGTAGTAGACCTTGCGCACCGGTCGGGAGAAGGCCCAACCGTAGGCGACCTGCATGAAGGCGCCGTCGATGGTGTCGAGCAGGGCCATGCCGGCGGTGAAGAGCACCGGCAGGGTGAGCACCGCCCACCAGGGCAGGCCGCTGGCGACCGCGCCGCCGGCGATCACCAGCAGGCCGATCTCGGTGACGGTGTCGAAGCCGAGTCCGAAGAGGAAGCCGACCGGGTACATCTGCCAGGGCTTGGTGACCAGCTTGTTGACCCGGCCGAGGATCCGGTTGAGGAAGCCGCGCGAGTCGAGCTGACGCTCCAGCGCGGCCTCGTCGTACTCGCCGCGACGCATCTTCGCGAAGACCTTCAGGATGCCGACCAGCGCGACCAGGTTGATCAGGCCGATCAGCACCAGGAAGGTGCCGCTGATCGAGGTGCCCCAGATGCCGGTCGCCTGGTGCAGCCACGAGTCGTCGTCCGCGACGCCGCTGGACAGGGCTCGCACGCCGAGCGCGATGCCCATCACCATGACGAAGACGACCGAGCTGTGTCCGAGGCTGAACCAGAAGCCGACGCTGGTCGGGCGCTGGCCCTCGGCCAGCAGCTTCCGGGTGGTGTTGTCGATCGCGGCGATGTGGTCGGCGTCGAAGGCGTGCCGCATGCCCAGCGTGTACGCCGTGAGCCCGAGACCGATGCCGAGCACCTGGCCGCCGACCCGGTAGTCGTGCGGAGCCACGATGCCGATCAGCAGTCCCCAGCCGACGATGTGGAGGAGGGCCACGAAGGCAAGGCAGCCGATCAGGCTGGCACGGGAGGAGCGGATCACCTGCCCACAGTAGCTTGTTGCGAACCATTCGCAACAAGTCGGGTCAGGCCAGCGCCCAGATCAGCAGGCCGGCGCCGTCGGCGTCGGCTCGCAGCAACCGGCCGCCCTCGTGGATCAGGCGGGCGGCATCGCCGGACTCGAGGAGGCGATCGCCGACCAGGGCGGATCCGGTCGCGGTGAAGACGTGGAGCCGCGGAGAGTCCGGGAGTTCGATCGTCTCGCCGGCCGCCAGCCGGGCGACATGGCACGCGGCACCCCGGGCGTGCAGGGGCAGGCCGTCCTCGCCGTCGGCGACGCAGGTGAGGCCGGCACCGACCGAGGTGCGCGCGTACGAGGGTGCCAGGTCGCTGGTGTCCGGCCGCAGCCAGGACTGCACGAACCGCGTCGGGACGCCGTCGGCGTACTCGGTGTGCACCACTCCGGAGCCGGCCGACAGGACCTGCACGCTGCCCGCCTCGAGCACGCCCTCGTTGCCCAGATCGTCGCGATGACGCAGCGCGCCCTCGATCACCCAGGTGACGATCTCGGTGTCGCGATGGGGATGCTCCGGATAGCCGGAGCGGGCCTCGAGGTGATCGTCGTTGTGCACCAGCAGTGCGCCGAAGCCGACATTGTGCGGGTCGTAGTGCACGCCGAAGGAGAAGGAGTGCCAGGTCTCCCGCCCGGCCTCCTGAGTGCGGAAACGCCCCCCGGCGGGGAGCACTTCTATCGGCATGTCGGTAAGAATCGCAGACATGGCTGAGATTTCGCTTCCCGCAGGCTTCAGATTCGGCACCAGTACGGCCTCGTACCAGATCGAGGGCGCCGTCGATGAGGACGGCCGCGGCCGCAGCATCTGGGACGCCTACACGGCCGAGCCGGGTCGGATCAAGGACGGGTCGAGCGGCGCGGTCGCCTGCGATCACTACCACCGGTACGCCGAGGACATCGCGCTGATGAGCCGGCTCGGGGTCGACGGCTACCGGTTCTCGATCGCCTGGCCGCGGATCCAGCCGACCGGAAGCGGTGCCGTCGAGGCCCGCGGCCTGGACTTCTACGACCGCCTGGTCGACGAACTCGGCGGCGCCGGCATCGCGCCGATGGCGACGCTGTACCACTGGGATCTGCCGCAGGCCCTCGAGGACGCGGGCGGCTGGCTCAACCGGGACACCGCAGAGCGCTTCGCGGAGTACGCCGCCATCGTGGTGGAACGCCTCGGCGACCGGGTCGAGTCGTGGGTGCCGGTCAACGAGCCCAATGTGGCCGCCTTCCTCGGCTATGCGCTGGGCATGAACGCCCCCGGCAAGACCCTCGGCTTCGATGCCCTGCCGGCCGCGCACCATCTCAACCTGGCGCACGGCCTCGGTGCCCAGGCCTTGCGCGCCGGTGGTGCCCGGACGATCGGCTGCGCCACCAACCACGCCCCGATCGTGGCCGCTTCACCGGAGCAGGCCGATGTCGACGCGGCCGGCTTCTTCGACCTGATCTGGAACCGGATCTTCTCCGAGCCCATGGTCGAGGGACACTATCCGGAGGCACTCGCCGACGCCTTCCCCGTCGAGGACCTGGCGCTGATCCACCAGCCGCTCGACTTCTACGGCGTGAACTACTACATGCCGATGCAGATCGCCGCGGCCGCTGAGGGGGCCGACCTTCCCTTCGAGATGCAGGACCTGGCCGGGGAACACCCGCGGACCGGCTACGGCTGGCCCGTCGTACCGGAGGGTCTGCGGGACTTCCTCGCCGACCTGGCTCATCGGCACCCGTCGTTGCCGCCGATCCGGATCACCGAGAACGGCTGCTCCTTCCCCGACGACATCGTCGACGGCAGGATCGAGGACAGCGGGCGGATCGCCTACCTGCAGGGGCATCTGGAGGCGGTCAGCGAGGCGATCGCGGCCGGCGTGCGGGTGGAGGGCTACTACTGCTGGTCGCTGCTCGACAACTTCGAGTGGGACGAGGGGTACACGCAGCGATTCGGCCTCGTGCACGTCGACTACGACACCCAGGTGCGTACGCCGAAGGCGAGCTTCGACTGGTACGCAGAGCTCCTCAAATCACGCTGAGACCCCACCCAAATGCAACAAAACCCCGCCGAGACCCCAGCAGAATGCATTCTCAACCCGCCGAGACCCCACGTCAGTGCACTTTGCGCTTGGGCGAGTTCGCGACCGAGCAGATCGTGCCGCCGGGCTTGGTCTGGAGGATGCGGGTGAAGTACTTGCCCTTCCTGGCCTTCGACTTCTTGACCTTCACCGTGTAGCTGCCGTCGGCCTTCGCCTTGCCCTTGGCGACGACGACGGACGAGTGACCCTTCACCCGGCGTACCTGGACGGTGCCGGCCCGGCAGCCCGGCCACGGCGAGGTGGCCTTGCCGGTGAAGACCCGCTTGTTGCCCTTCGCCTGCACCTTGAGGGCGAGCTTGCGGGAGGCACTGACCGGCTTGATCTGGAAGTTCGAGCCGACATTGACGTTCGTCGTCTGCAAGCGGTCCCGGCCCACCCGGACGATCGAGTTGTTGTCGTCGTCGGTGAACCAGAGCGCGCCGTCCTTGCTGAAGGTGAGGCCCTCGGGGTGCCAGTCGCCGACCTGCGTGACCGCGCCGATGCCGGCCGCGTTCACATGGCCGATGCCCTTGGCGGCACCGACGGAGGTGAACCACATGTTGCCGTCGGGTCCGAGCTTCAGCGAGCGGGGAGCGACCCGGTCGCCGACCCGGATGTAGTGCGCGTCGGAACTGCCGAGGTCGAGCCAGCCGACGCTGCCCCGCGCGGGCGACAGGAACATGCTGCCGCCGGTGTCGCGGCCGAACCAGACCGCGCCCTTGTTGCCCGGCGCCAGCGAATACGGGTACGTCGCGTCGGCCCGCAGGGGATAGGTCTGCGTGCCCGAGGCATCAGCGGCGATGCGGAAGATCTTGGTGGTGCCGTCGGTGCACCACATGGTTCCGGAGGTGCCGCGGGAGATCGCGCTCGTGCAGGCGGGATTGGAGTAGTTGTAGATCAGGCCGTCGCCCTTGACGACGGCGAGACCGTGATTGCCGTATCCGACGGTGACCCACGCGGACACGCCGTCGGGACCGATCCGGACACCATTGCCCCACGGGTCCGCACCCGAGGGATCGATGTCCCAATAGGTGCCGTTCCCGGTCACCGGATCGAAGCGCTCGACCTTGCGGCCCTGGTCGTAGACGAACCAGATGTTGCCGGTGGCGTCGACGTCGAGGTCCTTCATCTGCGAGTACTGCGTCGTCGCGGTGAACCACCAGCGATCGATCTCGCCGGTGGGCTTGATCCGGCCGAGGATGTTGCCGTAGCCGGTGCTCGACGCGGGCACCGAGCGGGCATTGATCTCGATGAACCACATGTCGCCGTTGGGCGCCGTGGTGATCGGGCCCAGGCCCGCATCACTGTCGGGTACGGCGTACGCGCGGGTCGTCGAGGCGGTGAGCTGCGCCGCGTGCCCGCCGGCCAGCTGACCCATGCCGCCCGAGACCGCGACTTGAGTCCTGCCGGGCTCACCTCCCGGTACGCCGCTCGCCGGAGCAGCCAGTGCCCCCGCGCCGACGAGCGCAGCAATGACAAAGCTTCCGAGAACTCGCATGTATCCCCCGAGGTCCGCACCGATCGAACTCTCAGCACGGTATGCGATGAGTACGGCGAAGCTCAATGACGATCGGATGACAAGCCGTTCAGCACCGGACGGGGGGCGTCAGATCAGCAGGCCCCGAGGGAGACTCAGGTGAACATGTAGTCGCCGGTGAACTCCCACCGGTCGGCGGTCTCGTCGTAGAGGAGGGTGAGACCGAAGCCCGCCTTCTCGTAGACCGCCCAGCCCTTGTAACGGTCGTCGCCCGGCTGCCAGGCACCGTAGTACCAGTGGATCTTCTCCGACCACACGCGGGCCCGCAGGCCCTTGAGATCCCGGACGATCCGCGCGGAGGCGATCCTCGTAGCGGCCGCGTAGTGCTTCTTGCCCATCGCTTGAGCGAAACGTCCGGTCAACCAGCGCAGGCCCTGGCGTTCGATCGAGGACACCCGCAGCCTGCCCTTGCGGAGGACCAGGCTGCCGACACTGGGTACGACGCCCGACTCGGGATTCGCGCCGACGCTGTCCACTTCGTTCGAGTCCCAGCGGGCGACGATGTGCCGGGAACGGATCCGGAACTTCGTCACATAGCCGGCGTACCGGTCGAGGGTCTTGTCGATCGAGGGCAGCGACCGGACCGAGCGGAGTACGGGTCGGCCGTGCCGGTTCGCGGTGTAGGCCACGATGAAGTTCGGGTACGGCGTCCGGGTCCCGCAGGAGACCACGATGGCGCCGTCCCGGCCACCCCGGTTGTCCAGGTTGCCGAGTGCGGTCGCTCCGACGCGGATGCTCTCGTAGTCCTGTGCGTCCGACAGGGTGCCGTTGGTGAAGTGTCCCCTCCAGCCGCCGCAGACACCCCGGATCGGCGCGTTGAGGAGGGCCTTCCTGGTCAGCGAGGGCGGCGGCTTCGCCTCGGCGGGAAGGGCAGCCGCCGTGAAGAGCCCGAGAACCAGGGCAAGGGCTGAGCAGACTGCGGCAAGGGGTGCGAGGCGTCGGTGCACGTGAACCACCTGTTCATCCGGTCGGATCGATCGAGCCCGAGGCACACCAGACTAGGGCTTCAGATGCTGAGTTCCGGCTTCACCCGCTTGAGCGACCACACGCGTTGCTTGCGAGCCGCGCGCGAGGTGGCGAAGAGGGCCAGCAGCAGCCAGGCGAGAAGGACGAGTACGTCGTCCGCGACCCGGCTGGAGAGGCCGCCGTACATGAGCTGCCGCATGCCGTCGAGGGCATAGCTCATCGGCAGGATGTGGTGCAGGAAGTACAGCGGCTCCGGGATCGTCTGCCACGGGAAGGTGCCGCCGCAGGTGACCAGTTGCAGCACCATCAGCACCAGGCCGAGGAACTGGCCGGCCGTCCCCAGCCAGGCGTTCAGCGCATGCACGATCGCCACGAAGGTGATCGAGACCAGAACGAGGAAGGCGAAGGTGCCGGCCAGGTTGGCGGCATCGATCTTCACGGCCAGCAGTACGACGGTCAGCATCACCGCCATCTGCACGATGCCCAGCAGAGCGGGAGTGATCCAGCCGCCGACGGCGACACGTACCGGCGTCTGGTTGGCCGCCATGGCGCGATTCGAGAGTGGCCGGACCAGCAGGAAGAGCACATAGCCGCCGATCCAGGCGGCCAGGGACAGGAAGAAGGGCGCCAGGCCGGCGCCGTACGAGCCCGCCTTGGTCTGCGCGATGTCGTTGATGGCGACCGGATTGCCCAGCGTCTGCGCGAGTTTCGTGCGGGTGGCTTCGTCGACGGTGGGGATCTTCGCGGCACCGTCCTTGAGTCCGCCGGCGAGCGTGTGCGCTCCGGAGGCCAGCTTGCCGATGCCGGTGTCGAGTTCGGTCGCGCCTCCCGCCAGCTTGTGCGCGCCCGTCGAGAGCTGCCGACTGCCGGTACGCGCCTGGCCGATGCCGGCCACGAGCGCCGGTGTCGCATTGGCCAGCTGACGGGTGCCTTGCGCGACCTGCTTCGCGCCCGAGGCGAGGCGGTCGAGATCGCGATGCGCCTTCTGCACCGTGGCATTCGCATCCCTGATCGGGGTGCCGAGGCGGTCGTAGACGGCCAGCAGCTTCTGCTTCTGGTCGGCAGTGAGGCCGAGCTGGTCCATCTTGGTCGCCAGGTCGCGACGGCGGTCGTCGTACCGCTGGCGGATCGTGGTCCCGACCGCGGCGACGCGATCGCCGATGCCGGCGATCTTGCTGTCCGCGGCAGCGACCTGTGCCGCGCCGTTGGCGAGGCGGCGGGTGTCCGCGGGCAGGCTCCGGGTCTTGCCGGCGAGCGTGTCCAGCCCGCCGGCGAGCTTGCTGCTGCCGGCGTCGAGCTGGCGGCTGCCCTTGGCGAGCTGCCGGCTTCCGGTGCGTGCCTGGTCGAGTCCGGTGGCCAGCTGCCCGGCGCCGTCGGCCGCGCGCACGATCGAGCCGCGAATGGTGCCGAGTGCATTGAGGAACTGCGTCGCGGCCTGTTCGCCGAACTTCTGCGCCAGCGCGGTGCGCACCTTCTCCGACACGGTGTTCGCGATCGTGGTGGAGAGATAGGAGTTCGCGTCGTTGGTGATCATCTCCAGCTTCGCCTGCTGGGGATCGAAGTTCGCCGTACTGGCGAAGGCCGCCGAGAAGCCCGCGGGTACGGCGAGCCCGAAGTCGTACTTGCCGTCGCGGATCCCCTTGCGGGCCTCGCTCGCGGAGACCTCGTGCCACTGGAAGTCGCGTTGCTCGAGCAACTGGTCGGCCAGCTCTCGTCCGGCCTCGACGGCCGTGCCGTCGGGAAGCTTCGAACCCTGGTCGAGGACGACGAGTGCGGCCGGGACCTGACTGAGCCGGCCGTAGGGGTCGTGGTTCGCGTAGAGGTAGAGGCCGCCGTACAGCGTCGGCACCAGGGCCAGCGCGAGCAGTGCGATCTTGGGCAGCCGCCCGACGGTGAGTCGCCGCAGCTCGGTGAGCGCCATCCGAAGTGAGGTCATCGGGAGGACTCCTTGCCTGCGTCGCCCATGAGGACGGGTTCACGATCGAGATGTTCGGCGATGCCGAGGGAGACGGTGACGACGACGCCGTAGCCGCGCTCGGTGGCATGGTGGGCGAGCTCCCACCAGTCGGCGGGCAGCCCGCCGTTGCGTTCCGGCAGGGTGATGACGAGATGGCGGACGTCGGGCCGTTGCTCGGCGAGGCGCGCCAGCGCCGTCGTCCGTACGACGGCGGGCAGATCCTCGATCCGCGCGTCGGCGTAGGCCCCGAAGCCCTGGCCCTCGAGCCATCGGGCGACATGCGTACGTCCGGCGGGCATCCGCGCCATCGCCAGTTCCTCGCCGACGATGGTCCGCAGCGGGACGGCGTCGTCGGGTTCGCTGACCGTCGGCACGTCGACCAGGGCGACAGCCTGCTGCCGGGCCCTGCGGCCGGGTGCGCCGTCGTACGAGATGGCTCCGTCGAAGGTGTCCAGCCGCCCGGCGAGGGCGAGCGCGAGCAGCGCATGCCCCGGACCCGGATCGCCGGCCACCACCACGAGCTCGCCGGTCGCGACCGTCAGGCTGGTGGGCGGCAGCAGCACCCGTTGCCCCTGTGTGACGCCCACCCGATCGGCCACCAGCTCAGCACTCATGGCTCGATCATGCCGGGTCGCGGACCGGCTCAGCGAGCCGCCGCGGCGAGCTCGGTGCCCTGGCGGATGGCCCGCTTCGCGTCGAGCTCGGCGGCCACGTCGGCCCCGCCGATGATTGCGACGGGGCGGGCATCGCCGTCGAGGGCGTCGTACAGCGAACGCACCGACTCCTGGCCGGCGCAGATGACTACATGGTCCACGTCGAGAACGCGCGCGGTGCCCTCGACAGTGATGTGCAGCCCCTGGTCGTCGATCCGGTCGTAGGCGACTCCCTTGATCTGGACGACACCCGACTGCTTCAGCACGGCACGATGCGCCCACCCGGAGGTCTTGCCGAGATCCTTGCCGATCATCGATTCCTTGCGCTGCAGCAGGAAGACCTCGCGCCCGGGCTCGCGCGGCTTCGGCTCGGTGAGCCCGCCCGCGAAGAGTGACGGGTCGCCGACGCCCCAGTGCGCCAGCCATTCGTCGTCCGACTCGGGCGTGTGCGTCAGCCAGACCGCCACGTCGACGCCGATGCCGCCCGCACCGACCACTGCCACCCGCCGGCCCGGTATGACCGCCCCGGACAGGACATCGGCGTAGGAGACGACCTTGGGGTGGCTGATGCCGTCGATGGCGGGGATGCGGGGCTCGACGCCCGTCGCGATGACCACCTCGTCGAAGTCCTCGAGCAGTTCGGGCGTCGCCACCGTGCCCAGTCGTACGTCGACTCCGAGCACGTCGAGTCGCTTCGCGAAATAGCGCAGCGTGTCCGCGAAGTCCTCCTTGCCGGGCACCCGCATCGCCAGCCGGAACTGCCCGCCGATCGCCTGGTTCTTCTCGAGGAGGGTGACCGCGAAGCCGCGCTCGGCGTACGACGTGGCCGCGGCGAGTCCGGCCGGGCCGGCGCCGACGACGGCCACCGAGCGAGCGACCCGGGTGCGGCCGAGGACGAGCGTGGTCTCGTGGCAGGCGCGCGGATTGACCAGGCAGGACGCGTGCTTGTTGGCGAAGGCATGGTCGAGGCAGGCCTGGTTGCAGGCGATGCAGGTGTTGATCTCGTCGCTGCGGCCGGCCGCCGCCTTGGCCGCGAAGTCCGGGTCGGCGAGCAGCGGCCGCGCCATCGAGACGAGATCGCACTCGCCCCGCTCCAGCAGGGCCTCGGCCGCCTCCGGGGTGTTCAGCCGGTTGGAGGCGCAGACCGGGACGGAGACCTCCGCCTTCAGCCGGGCCGTGTACGACGTCCAGATGCCGCGCGGCACCTGCGTGATGATCGTGGGGACACGGGCCTCGTGCCAGCCGATGCCGGTGTTGAAGGCGGTGACGCCGGCCTCCTCCAGCCGGTGGGCCAGGTCGACGACCTCCTCCCAGGTCTGGCCGCCTTCGACGAGGTCGAGCAGCGAGATCCGATAGACGATGGGGAAGTCCGGTCCGACCGTCTCGCGGGTACGGCGTACCACCTCGACCGGGAAGCGCATCCGGTTGGTGGCCGACCCGCCCCACTTGTCACGGCGCTTGTTGGTTCGCTCGGCGAGGAACTGATTGATCAGGTAGCCCTCGGATCCCATGATCTCGACGGCGTCGTACCCGGCACGCCGGGCGAGCCCGGCCGAACGCGCGAAGTCCGAGGCGGTCTTGTCGACGCCCTTCGTGGACAGGGCGGAGGGCTTGAAGGGATTGATCGGAGCCTTGATCGCGCTGGCCGAGACCGACCACGGCACATAGGAGTAGCGGCCCGCGTGCAGGATCTGCATCGCGATCGCGCCGCCGTGCTCGTGGACCGCGCCGGTCACCTGCTTGTGCCGTTCGGACTGCAGCCGGGTGGTCATCTCGGAGGCGAAGGGCTTGAGCCAGCCGCGCTTGTTGGGGGCGTAGCCGCCGGTGACGATCAGCCCGACGCCGCCCTCCGAGCGGGCGCCGAAATAGGCGGCCAGCTTGGGGATGTCCCAGAAGAAGTCCTCGAGTCCGGTGTGCATCGAGCCCATCACGAGTCGATTGCGCAGCGTCAGCGTGCCGAGCTGCAGGGGAGTGAAGAGGTGCGGATACGGCTGGTTCATCGGTGTGCCTCCAAGTACTCAGTGAGCCAGGTGATCCAGAACTGCTCCATCAGCAATCCACCGCGAAGCACCAGGTATTGGTCGAGTTCGGGTCCGCTCAGGGACGCGGTGTCGGGATAGTCGCGATCGCGCAGGCCCTCGTAGTGCGCCAGCCGGGTCCGGTGGTCCTCGATCCGACGTTCCAGGTCGCGCAGCAGGGGCTCGCGGTCGCCGTACGACGCGGCCCGCATCTTCACTGCCAGCTCGGAGCGGAAGGACTCGCGCGGGGTGCTCTCCGCGATCCACTGCGCCAGTGCGCGCACGCCCTCGGGGGTGACCGTGTAGACCGTCTTGTCGCGGCGGCCGCGCTGCGGCTGGACCTCGGAGATCACCCAGCCGGAGTCCTCCATGCGCCGCAGCACCTTGTAGATCTGCTGATGCGTGGCACTCCAGAAGAAGCCGATCGAACGGTCGAAACGCCGGGCCAGCTCGAGTCCCGCCGCGGGGTGTTCCCGCAGCGAGACCAGCAGCGCGTGTTCCAGGGCCATGCCTCGAGGGTGGCCGCTCGCGACCAGATATGCAACTAGTTGCACATGTGGCCTGCGTCTCGTTCGCTTTCGCTGGCTGAGCTGGGCGTTTGCGACGGAATCGCGCGCCTTAGACTCCTGGTCATGATCAAGCCCGTGCTGAAACCGCTCGCCCTGGTAGCCATCCCTCTCCTCGTCGCCACGATGGGCTGCTCGCCCGAGAAGGACACCAGCGCCAAGGGGACGGGCTCCGCCGGCTCCTGCGCGGTCAAGGACCTGCCGCTCAAGACCGCGGGCCAGCTGACGATCGCCACCGACTCGCCGGCCTACGACCCGTGGTTCGCGAACAACAAGCCCAGCAACGGCAAGGGCTACGAGTCGGCCGTCGCGTACGCCGTCGCCAAGGAGCTCGGCTTCACGCCCAGCCAGGTCAAGTGGATCGTCGAGCCCTTCAACAACTCGTACGCGCCCGGTGACAAGAAGTTCGACTTCGACATCAACCAGATCTCGATCACCCCGGCCCGTGCCGCCAAGGTCGACTTCTCGGATGGTTACTACACCGCCGCCCAGGCCGTGGTCGCGCTCAAGAAGAAGAACCTCCAGCCGGGTGCGCTGACCGACCTGAAGGGCCTCAAGCTCGGCGCCCAGACGGGTACGACGAGCCTCACCGTCCTGCGCGA
>JASLCW010000186.1 GCA_030151765.1 Marmoricola sp. | reverse complement strand
GGCCGCAATGCCTACATCCTCGACGTGATGCCGACCGAGGAGCGGGTGCGCACCCAGGCGTACATGTACTCGGCGCTCAATGTCGGCTTCACCCTCGGCGCCCTGATCGGCGGCGTCGCGCTGGCCACCGGAAGCCTGGAGGTGCTGCGCTGGGTGCCGATCTTCAGTCTGGTGATCGCGCTCGCCAATGCCTTCTGGATCCGCAAGCTGCCCGACGCCCCGCACGACATCCGCGTCGCCCAGCGGACGAAGGGCGAGGTCCGCGAGCGCATCCCCGGCAAGGGCCCGATGCGCAATGTCGGCTGGATGGCGCTCTCCTTCTTCGAGGGCACGATGTGGACCAACCAGGTGCTGCTCAATGTGGTGATCCCGCTCTGGCTGGTCGAGGCCACCGACTCACCACACTGGCTGCTGGCCTGGCTCTTCGGCACCAACACGGTGCTGTGCATCTTCCTGCCGGCGTACACCTCGCGCGGCGTACGGGATCTGTCCACGGCCCTGAAGGCGATCCGGATCTCCGGCGGCTTCTTCATCCTGTCGTGCCTGATCACGATGGTCACCCATCACACCGTCGGCTGGACCACGATCCTGCTGGTCTGGCTGGGGCATGTCACGGTCACCGGCGCCGAGCTGGCGCTGTCCGCCGGCAGCTGGGAGTTCCGCGCCGGTCTGATGGATCCCCGGCGTCGCGGCGAGTACGGCGGCACCGAGGAGCTCTTCAACGCCCTCGGCGGTCGTTGGGCTCCGGCCGTCTACACCTGGCTGGCGATGAGCTGGAGCGGTCCCGGCTGGCTGGTCATCGGCGCGATCGCCGGCGTCGCCACCTTCGGCCTCCACCCGGCCGCCCACGCCGCGAAGCGCTTCCTGGACCGCGAGCTGCCTCAGCGCACGCCGGAGATCGCGATGCCCGACCGGGTCTTGTAGGCCTTGTTGATCGAGATCAGGACCGCGGTGAGCGGCTCGAGCTGACGGGCCAGGCGCAGCGCACCGGCCTTGATCCCGTCGCGTCCGGTGACGGTGCCGGCGAGCTCGACGACCGTGTCGACGGCCTCCGCGTCGTCGCCGCAGACCAGCACGTCCTCGTGGTCGAGGAATTTCTCGTCCGACCAGAGCGAGGCGGCGGCGACGTGGTGGAAGGCGCCCACGACGCGAGCGGTGGGCACGATGTCCGCGGTCGACTCGGCCGCGGACCGGGCGACGTCGAGACCGTAGGGACCGCGCTTGTCGAAGCCGAGCGGGTTGACGCAGCTGATCACGATCTTGCCGGCGAGCTGATCGGCCAGGGACTCGACGAGCTCGTCGTGGCCGTCGTACGGGATCGCCAGCAGGACGATGTCGGCGCTCGCCGCGGCGGTCGCGTTGTCGGCACCGGCCACGAGTCCGCGGACGCCGCGCGCCGTGACCTCAGCGGCGACGGCCTCACCACGGTCGGCCGAACGCGAGCCGATGAGGACGTCGTGCCCATGCTTCGCGAACCGGTAGCCGAGGCCCTTGCCCTGGGGTCCGGTACCACCGATGACGGCGATCTTGTGCGGCATGGGTCACTCCCTGGAGGTCTGGCGCGGGCCGAATGTTGACAGTAATACTGTCACAGTAGCCAGCCACCCCGAACACGGCCCCCGTGACAGGAGAACTCGATGAAGCTCTCGACCATGTTGATGTACGACGGCAACCCGCGCACCGCCGCCGACCAGGTGACCGCGCTGGAGAAGGCCGGCCTGGACACGGTCTGGATCGCGGAGGCCTATGGCTTCGACTCGCCCACCCTGATGGGCTACATCGCGGCGAAGACCGAGAACATCGAGATCGGCTCCGCGATCCTCAACATCTACTCCCGTACGCCGGGCGCCCTGCTGCAGACCGCGGCCGGACTCGACAATGTCTCCGGCGGTCGCGCCATCCTCGGCCTCGGCGCCTCGGGTCCCCAGGTGATCGAGGGCTTCCACGGTGTCCCCTACGCGAAGCCGCTGGTGCGCACCCGGGAGACCATCGAGATCATCCGTAGCGGCATGCGCCGCGAACCCCTCGTCGCCGACGGCGTCTTCCAGCTCCCGATCGACAAGGAGCACGGCGCGGTCACCGGCTTGGGCAAGCCGCTGAAGCTGCTCACCAAGCCCGAGCGGGACACGGTCCCGATCTACCTCGCCGCGCTCGGCCCGAAGAATGTCGAGCTCGCCGCAGAGCTGGCCGACGGCTGGCTCCCACACCTCTTCTGGCCGGAGAAGTTCGGCACCGTCTGGGGCGACGCGATCGCCGACGGCTATGCCAAGCGCGACGCCTCCCTCGGCTCCGCGATGCAGATCGTCGCCGGCGGCATGCTCGCCATCGGCGAGGGCCCGGAGACCAAGGCGCTGCTCGACTTCGTCCGCCCGCTCTTCGCGCTGTACGTCGGCGGCATGGGCGCCAAGGGCAAGAACTTCTACAACGACGTCGCCTGCGCCTACGGCTACGAGAAGGAGGCCACCGAGATCCAGGAGCTCTACCTCTCGGGCAAGAAGGACGAGGCCGCCAAGCTGGTCCCGACCGAATGGCTCGAGGCGGCGAACTTCGTCGGTCCGGAGTCCTACGTCAAGGAGCGCATCGAGGCGATGCGCGAGGCCGGCGTCACCAGTCTCAACATCACCCCGGTCGGCGACGACCCCGTCGCCCTGGTCGAACAGATGAAGGGCCTGGTCTCCTGATCCGATCCCTCGTGTCCGGGGGTTCGGGCACTCGCCTAGCCTGAGTACGTGATGCCCACACCGCAACAGGTACGCCGCGCGCTCGCACGTGTGGAACGCGGCGCCGCGATCGACCCGACCGAGGCAGTCGCGCTGCTGGCAGCGCGCGACGAGGAGCTCGACCGGCTCTGCAGTGCGGCCGCGCGGGTGCGCGACGCCGGGCTGGAGGCGGCCGGGCGCCCGGGCACCATCACCTACTCCCCCAAGGTCTTCATTCCGGTCACGAAGCTGTGCCGGGACCGGTGTCACTACTGCACCTTCGTGGAGACACCCGGTCAGGCGGAGCGTGAGGGTCGGGCGCCGTACCTCTCCCCCGACGAGATCCTCGAGATCGCCGCGGAAGGCGCCGCGCTGGGCTGCGCGGAGGCGCTGTTCACGCTCGGTGACCGACCCGAGGACCGCTGGCCCGAGGCACAGGCCTGGCTCGACGAGCAGGGCTACGACTCGACGCTCGCCTATGTGCGCGCGATGGCGATTCGGGTGCTCGAGGAGACCGGGCTGCTGCCGCATCTCAACCCCGGTGTCATGTCCTGGGAGGAGATGAACCGCCTCAAGGCGGTCTCGCCGTCGATGGGCATGATGCTCGAGACGACCTCGCGACGGATCTTCGAGACTCGCGGGGAAGCTCATTACGGCTCGCCGGACAAGGACCCCGCCGTACGGCTGCGGGTGCTCGAGGACGCCGGCCGGCTCTCGATCCCCTTCACCACGGGCCTGCTGATCGGCATCGGCGAAGACCTCGAGGAGCGCGCGGACGCGATCTTCGCGCTGCGCAAGGTCTCCCGCCAGTACGGCCACGTCCAGGAAGTCATCATCCAGAACTTCCGGGCGAAGCCGGACACCGCGATGCGGCACACCGACGACCTCGGCCTCGACGAGTACCGCGCGGCCATCGCCACCTCGCGCATCGTGCTCGGCCCCAAGGTACGGCTGCAGGCACCTCCCAATCTCGTCGATCTCGACGAGTGCCGGGCCTTGCTGGGCGCGGGCGTCGACGACTGGGGCGGGGTGTCGCCGCTGACCCCGGACCACGTCAACCCGGAGCGCCCCTGGCCCTCGCTCGAACGGCTGCGTTCGATCACCTCCGATGCGGGCTTCACCCTGCGTGCCCGCCTGACCGCGCACCCGGAGTACGTCCTCGCCGGCGAGCCGTGGATCGATCCCCGGGTCTCCGGCCATGTGGCGGCGCTGGCGGCGGACGACGGCCTGGTCTCGGCCGAGATCACCGACGGGAGCCGGCGTCCGGCCGGCCTGCCCTGGCAGGAGCCGGACGGCGGTTTCGCCTCCGTCGGCCGTACCGACCTCTTCGCGGCCGTCGACACCGAGGGCCGTTCCGCCGACCGCCGCAGCGACTTCGACAACGTCTATGGCGACTGGGACGAGGTCCGGGCCGCCGCGCATGACGGGATAGTCCAATACGCCTCGAACGAAACTGGGACGAAAAATGGTGCGAGGCGTATTGGACTATCGCGAGATGCCGAAGGAGCGGCGGCCCTCAAGGCGGCCGAGAAGGATCCGGGGAGTCTCTCCGACGAGCACGCGCTGACGCTGATGACGGCCGAGGGCGATCTGCTCGAGCAGGTGTGCCGACTGGCGGACGAGCTGCGCAAGGAGGTCGTCGGCGACGAGGTGACCTACGTCGTCAACCGCAACATCAACTTCACCAATGTCTGCTACGTCGGCTGCCGCTTCTGC
>JASLCW010000185.1 GCA_030151765.1 Marmoricola sp. | reverse complement strand
GGCTCGTCGCCGAGTCGGCGCCGCGGCCGGCGCAGCTGATCCTGCCGCTCTTCGTCCGTGAGGGCGCGACCGAGCCGGTGCCGATCGGCTCGATGCCGGGCGTCGTCCAGCACACCCGCGACAGCCTCCGCCGGACGGCCGTGGCCGCGGTCGAGGGCGGCCTCGGCGGCCTGATGCTCTTCGGGGTGCCGACCTCGAAGGACGCGACCGGCAGCGGTGCGCTCGACCCGGACGGCGTGCTGAACCGGGCCATCGCCGACGTGCGTGCCGAGGTGGGGGACGACATCGTCGTGATGTCCGACCTGTGCCTCGACGAGTTCACCGATCACGGCCACTGCGGCGTCCTGGACGACCAGGGACGCGTCGACAACGACCGCACCCTCGAGATCTATGCGCAGATGGCGCAGGCCCAGGCTGCCGCCGGCGTGCACATGGTCGGACCGAGCGGCATGATGGACGGCCAGGTCGGCGTCGTACGCCGTGCCCTCGACGAGGCTGGCCGGGCCGATGTCGGCATCCTCGCCTACTCCGCGAAGTACGCCTCCGCCTTCTACGGTCCCTTCCGGGAGGCCGTCGACTCGTCGCTGCAGGGTGACCGGCGTACCTACCAGCAGGACTCCGCGAACCGTCGCGAGAGCATCCGCGAGACCCTTCTCGACGTCGAGGAGGGCGCGGACATCGTGATGGTGAAGCCCGCGCTGTCCTATCTCGACGTGATCAGCGAGGTGCGCGCCGCGGTCGACCTCCCGGTCGCGGCCTACAACGTGTCGGGTGAGTACTCCATGGTCGAGGCCGCCGCCGAGCGCGGCTGGATCGACCGCGATGCCGCCGTCCTCGAGGTGCTGGGCTCGATCCACCGGGCCGGCGCGGACATCATCCTCACCTACTGGGCGCTCGACGCGGTTCGATTGTTGAGGGGCTGAGTCGGTACTCCGGTCGCACGGGCCGGTTTCGATCGCGGTTCGTTGGCGGCTCGTCCCACGCGTCCCAGGTTTCCCATGTGATCCATCGGAACTCTGGCGAGCTTGCAGTGCGGTTCGCTGAGCGTGCATCAGGTGCACGGCGAGCGAACCAGAAGGTGTTCGGGTCGAACCAGTAAGGCACATGTGGCCCAGGTGCCTGCCGATGCATGAGCAGGGGAAGTCGCAAGCTCCTGACGCCCGGCGAACGCAGCCGCGGGACATCACATAGGAAACTGGTGCACCACACGTGATGCATCGTGTGTGGAGCACCAGCTTCAGTGGATCACATGAGAAACCTGTTGCCCGTGTGACGGCAGCCCGATGCGATTGCTTCGGTCAGGCTCCGAGCAGCCAGTGCAGCAGTGCCTGGAGCGTGTTGGGGATCAGGCTCAGCGCATCGGCCTGGGTCTTCCCGGTGACCTGGTTGGCGCAGCTCTTGGCGAGCCCGTCCAACAGGCCCAGCGGGTCCTTGATCGAGGCGAAGGCCTTGTTGCACAGGGTCAGTGCGGCGACCGAGTCGAGGAGCTGGGAGACCGGCTGGGTGATCGCGCTCGGGCCGGCCGAGAGGACGCCCTTGATGCCGTCGGCGAGCTGACTGACCGGGTCGGTGGCCTTGGTGCTGCCGCCGCTCGGGGTGCCGCCGCCGGAGCCGTTGGTGCCGCCCGAGCCGCCCGGTCCGCTGGTGGAGCCGCCGGAGGGACCGCTCGGGGTCGAGCCGGTGCCGTCGGTCTGGGTGTTGCCGCCGGAGAGGCCGGCGCCGCCGCTGCCGTTGTTCTTCACGTGGTCACGCACGGAGGACGTGATGCTCGGCGAGAACAGGGTGCCGCCGTACGAGCCGGACGGGACGGAGGAGTAGTCCCCGGCCTGGTAGGCCTCCATGATCCGCAGCACCAGGTTCACGTAGTCGTGGCTGTGGTTGTAGCGGTAGACGGCCGCCTCCTGGCCCTGGCGGGCGCCGAGGTTCTCGCTGCCGGAGCAGAGGTAGACGGCGGTGGCCAGCGAGGCGTCGTTGATGTCCTGGGGGTCGCGCTTGCCGTCGTTGTCGGCGTCGACCTTCACGACCTGCCAGGTCGAGGGGATGAACTGCATCGGGCCGACGGCGCGATCCCACTGCTTGTTGCCGTCGAGCAGGCCGCCGTCGGTGTCGGCGATCGCCTGGGTGCCGTTCTTGCCGTCCAGGAGCGGTCCGTAGATGGCGGGGGTGGCGAAGCCCTTGTCGTCGAGGTGGCTGCCGTTGAAGCGGCCGTGGTTGGACTCGACGCGGCCGATGGCGGCGATCAGCTCCCACGGGATGTTGCAGGCCTTGTCGGCGGAGTCGATGATGCGGGCGGCGTTCTCGTAGGCGCTCAGCGCGACCGCGGGGATGCCGCTGGTCGAGGCGCTCGAGACGACGGCGTCGGCCTGGCCCGAGGGGACTGCGGGGGCCGCGGTGCCCGGCTGGGGCAGGCTCGCGGGCGCCTGGATGGCGGCGGACGGGATCTTGGTTCCGTCGGGGAGGTCGGTCTGGTGGCCGGTACCGCTCGCCTGGGCGGCGCTGTAGCTGACCAGGCTCACCGACCAGACGGCGCACAGTGCGGCAAGCGGAACAATCGTGGCGACCTTGCTCTTACGCGTGAATGACGCGACGGGCATGGGCTTCAACTCCTCGGACTCCCCCGGGCTTCCCTCCAGCCCCGGTGTAACGCAGTGTCAACGATCATTCCATGAACTGGTCACGTCCGGAACTGGCTTCGGAGAACGAGACGACGCCTCCGGTTTGGTCCCGGCGCCAAAGCAGGCCGCCGTACGCCGGATTCTTGGGAGGACTTCAGGTGCCCACGGTCCCGTCGAGCGCAGCCCGAATTGGGCCTGCTCCGGGAGTCGGGGACAATGACCGGGTGTCTGGAGTGCCTTCGTCCCGAGCGTGGTTCGAGCATGCCGGGGCGGTGACCCCCGGCGGGGTCAACTCTCCCGTGCGCGCCTTCAGTGCGGTGGGAGGCACGCCGCGCTTCATGGCGAGTGGTTCGGGGGCCTGGCTCACCGACGTCGACGGCAACGAGTACGTCGACCTGGTCTGCTCCTGGGGACCCATGCTCCTCGGGCACGCGCACCCCGAGGTGATCGCCGCGGTCACTGCCGTCGCCGCCCGGGGCACCTCCTTCGGTACGCCGACCACCCCCGAGGTGGA
>JASLCW010000160.1 GCA_030151765.1 Marmoricola sp. | reverse complement strand
CAAGCTGATCCGCGACGAGGGCCCCAAGGGCGTCAAGGCACAGGTCCAGGGAGACGAGCTGCGGGTGTCGAGCAAGAAGCGCGACGACCTGCAGGAGGTCATCGCCTTGATCAAGGGGCAGGACTACGACTTCGCGGTGCAGTTCACCAACTACCGCTGACGTAGATCGTCCTTGATGCTCGCGACCAACTCGTCGAGAGCACCACGTGCGTCCCACTCACCGGCGTCGCGCGTCGACTCCCATTCGTCGACCTGCGCGCGCGCCCAACGCGCCCAACGGACCACCGTCCGCTCCTGCTCGATGCGCAATCTGATCGTCAGAGCACTCAGGTGCAGCCGCTGTGGAAAGACGATGGGGGCCGCGGCCATCTCGGCCAGCACGGCGAGACCGTCCACGGCTTCCGCCTCGATCCGGTCGAGGTTGGTGCGGAGCTGAGTCAGGTCGCCGGCATCGGCGAAGAAGATCTTGACCATGCCCTCGAACTCGCTCGAGCGTGGTGCCGGCGGCTCGTCGAGCCAGCGCTTGAGCTCCTTCCGCCCGGCCGCGGTGATCCCGTAGACGGTCTTCGGTCGCTTGCCCGTCGCATGTGACTGAGCCGAGGCCAGGCCCTCCTCGACCAGGAACTTCGGCTCGTCGTACAGCTTGCGCTCGGCACGCGGCCAGAACCAGTGGAGGCTGCGCTGGGCCTGCTTGGCGAGCTCGTAGGTCGTCCAGTCCTGGAGACGGAGCAGGCCGAGGAGCGCGAAGGAGGTCGTCGTGCGTCGGGGCATGCCCCATCTTGACATACTGCCAAATGCAGTATTTGCTCTCCTCAACATACTGCATTGGGCAGTATTGAAAGGAGCGATCATGACGGCACTACAGAACCCGGGGAGCACCACCCGCGGGTACGACGACCTGGGCACCGGCGGACCCGCCCTGCTGCTCGTCCCCGGCTGGTGCGGCGGCCGCGAGGTCTTCGACCCGATGGCGGCAGCACTGGCACGACACCACCGGACGGTCGTCGCGGACCTGGTCGGCCACGGTGACCGCGAGCGACCCACGCACGACTTCACCACCATGGACGAGGTCGACGACCTGCTCGACCTGATCGAAGGCCTCGGCCTCGACCAGGTGGTCCCGGTGACCCTGTCGCACGCCGGCTGGTTCGCCATCGAACTCCGCCGCCGCCTCGGTGCCCATCGGGTGCCCGCGATCGTCCTCGTCGACTGGATGCCCCTAGGCACGCCGCCGGGCTTCGCCGACGCACTGGCAGGCCTCCAGAGTCCCGGCGCCTGGTCCGAGGTACGCGGCGCACTCTTCGCGATGTGGTCCGACGAGAACACCGCCGGCATCGTCAGTGACTACGTCGCCTCGATGGGCGCCTACGGCTTCGACCACTGGAGCCGCGCCGGCCGGGAGATCTCCGCCGGCTTCGACGAGCACGGCACCCCGGTCGAGGCCCTTTCCGGTCTGGACTGCCCGACGCTGCACCTCTATGCGCAGCCGGCGGACGACGACTACCTGCAGGCCCAGCGATCGGTCGCCGAGGCACACCCGTGGTTCCACGCCGAGCGGGTCGACGCACACAGCCACTTCCCGATGCTGGAGATCCCCGAGGACCTGGCCCGCAAGGTCGTCGACTTCATCGAGGTGTGGGCGTGATGCGGGCAGAGGGCGAAGCGCCGTACCGCCGGGCGCCGGTGCCGGGAGACAGGCACTGACCCACAGCGGTACGGCGGTCGATCAGACGGCGGTCATCTCGGGGACCGCCTGGCCGGCCCCGTTGGTGGGGGCCAGCCAGACGTCGAGCCCCTCGCGCAGCCCGAGACTGCGGGCATGCGCGCGAGTCACCGTCGCCAGGACCAGATCGTGGCCCGGCACGGCGAGTTCGATGGTGAGCCTGACCTCGAAGCCGACCCGGGTCTCCCGGAGGATCCGGCCGGCATAGCTACCGGCCACGCCCGGGTGGGCGAAGATGTCGATGTCGTGCGGCCGGACCAGGCTGCCGTTGAGCTTGGTGACCGGGCCGAGGAAGCTCATCACGAAGTCATTGGCCGGTGCGTCGTACAGCTGGTCGGGAGTGCCGACCTGCTCGACGCGGCCCTGATTGATCACCACGATCTCGTCGGCGACCTCCAGAGCCTCCTCCTGGTCGTGCGTCACGAAGACGGTCGTCACCGGCACCTCGTCGTGCAGTCGCCGCAACCAGTCGCGCAGTTCCTTGCGCACCTTGGCGTCCAGAGCACCGAAGGGCTCGTCGAGCAGGAGCACCGACGGCTCCACCGCGAGCGCGCGGGCCAGCGCCATGCGCTGCCGCTGGCCACCCGAGAGCTGCGCCGGCAGCCGATCCGCGAACTGGCTCAGGTGCACCAGCTCCAGCAGCTCGTCGACCTTGCGCTTGATCTCCGCCTTGTCCCGCTTGCGGATCTCCAGACCGAAGGCGACATTCTTCGCGACGGTCATGTGCTTGAAGGCCGCGTAGTGCTGGAAGACGAAGCCGACATTGCGCTTCTGCGGCGGCAGATGCGTCGCCTCGGTGCCCTCGATCTCGACCGTGCCGGCATCGGCGGACTCGAGCCCGGCGATGATCCGCAGCAGCGTCGACTTGCCGCCACCGGACGGGCCGAGCAGGGCGGTAAGCTGACCGGTGGGCAGGTCGACGCTGACATCGTCGAGGGCGACGAAGTCACCGAACCGGCGGGTGACGCCGTTGACACGGATACTCACGATTCGTCCTCCTTCGGACGGAGCACGGAGACGACGACCAGGCAGAGCATGGCCACGAGCGCGAGCAGGGCGGCGATCACGTAGGCCCCGTGCTGGTTGAAGTTCTGGTATTCCTGCTCGACCACGAGAGTCGCGGTCTGGGACTGGCCGACGATGTTGCCGGAGACGATCTTCATCGCCCCGAACTCACCGATGGAGCGGGCGGTCGCCAGGACGACGCCGTACACGATCGCCCACTTGATCGCCGGCAGTGTGATCCGGCGGAAGACCTGGACGCCACTGGCACCGAGCGATCGGGCCGCCTGCTCCTGGTCGTCGCCGATCTCCTGCAGCACCGGCACGACCTCGCGAATCACCAGCGGCAGCGCCACGAAGACCGTTGCCATCACCATGCCGGGGACCGAGAAGACGACCTGGAGACCCCACGACTCGAGAGTCGGGCCGAACCATCCGGTGCGGCCGTTGTAGACCAGCATCAGCGCGAGGCCGACGACGACCGGCGAGATCGACAGCGGTACGTCGATCAGCACCGAGAGCAGCCGCTTCCCGGGGAATTCGTAGCGCACCAGCAAGAGCGAGATGGTGACGCCGAAGACCAGGTTGATCAGCACCGCCCACACCGTGATGGTCGCGGTGAGGGAGAGCGCGTGCGAGACGTCCGGCTCGGAGAAGACCTTGAAGAAGGCGCCGATGCCTCCCGCGAAGGCATTCTTGAAGACCATCGCCGTCGGCCAGGCGACGAGCATGACCACATAGCCGACGGTCAAGAGGCGCAGACCCCAGCGGACACCGGCCGGCTCGCGCAGATAGGCACCCTTGGTCGGCGCGGTCGTCGTCGCCATCACGCCTCCCGCTTCCGCTGGACGCGCCGGGCCAGGATGTCCAGCCCGACGATGACGATCAGCGAGACGACCAGCAGGATCGCCGCGACGGACGCGGCCGCGGCCTGGTCGCCGGATTCGATGTAGGACAGGATCCGCACGGACGCGACCTCGGTGCGGTTCGGCAGGTTGCCGGAGAGCAGCACCAGCGAGCCGTATTCGCCGATCGCCCGCGCGAAGGCGAGTGCGGCACCGGCGGTGATCGCGGGCACCAGCGAGGGCAGCACGACGCGACGGAAGACCGTCGCACGAGTGGCCCCTAGGGAGGCAGCGGCTTCCTCGGTGTCCCGCTCCAGGGTTTCGAGCACCGGCTGGACGGTCCGGACCACGAAGGGCAGGGTCACGAAGGCGAGCGCGCCGAAGACGGCGTACCGGGTGTTGGCGAGGTTGATGCCCAGCGGCGACTGCTGACCGTACAGCGCGAGCAGGACCAGGCCGGCCACGATCGTCGGCAGCGCGAAGGGGACGTCGATCACGATGTCGAGCAGCCGCTTGCCCCAGAAGCGATCCCGGACCAGCACCCACGCGAGCGCCGTACCCATGACGACATTGAGGACGGTGACGGCGAGCGACTCCGCGACCGTGAGCCGGATCGCCGCCGCGGTCTGCGAGCTCGTGACCACCTCGACGAAGCCGGACCAGCCGTTGGTGCTCGCCGACACGAGGATCGCCGCCAGCGGGATCAGCACCAGCAGCGAGAACCAGCCGACCGAGACTCCGAGAGCCAGTGTGGCGCTGTTGCCCAGATGCCCCGGAGCCCGGGTACGGCGCTTGCGCGCCGTACCCGGGCGGGAGACTGTTGCCACAGACATCAGCTGGACTTGCCGGCGGCCGCGAGCAGCTTGGTCACGACGCCGTTGGTCTCGTCGAAGAACTTCGTGTTGGCCTGGTCCCAGCCGCCGAAGTCCTGGTCGATGGTGAGCAGCTTCGCCGGGGCCGGGAAGGGATTGCTCGGGTCGTTGGCGCCCTTCACGTCGACCTTGATCGACGGGTCGAGCGGCCGGAAGCCCTGCTCGGCGTAGTCGGTCTGGCCCTCGGTGCTGAGCTGGAAGGCGAGGAACTTCTTCGCTGCCGCACTCGCCTTGGTGGTGAGCGCGCCGGTGTTCTGGATCAGCAGAGTCTGCGCGGGTACGACGTAGTCGAAGTCCGCACCGGCCTGCCGCGCCTCGATGGCCTCGTCCTCGTAGGAGAGGAGCACGTCGCCGGTGCCGCTCTGGAAGGCAGTGGTCGCGTCGTGTCCGCTGCTCGGCAGCGCCGCCGTGTTGGCGATCAGCTTCTTGAGGAAGTCGGTCGCCTCCGCCGGGCTCTTGCCCTGCGCAATCTGCGAGCCGTACGCCGCCAGGATGTTCCACTTCGCCGAGCCCGACGAGCCCGGGTTGGGGGTGACGATCTTGACGCCCGGCTTCACCAGGTCGTTCCAGCCGGTGATGTGCTTCGGGTTGCCCTTGCGGACGACCAGAACGACGACCGACTGGGTGATGACGCCCTTGTTCGGCCCGTCCGCCCAGGACTTGTCGACGAGCCCGCCGTCGACGAGCTTCTGCACGTCGGGCTGGAGGGAGAGGTGCACCTCGTCGGCCTTCAGGCCACCGAGGACGGCGCGGGCCTGATCGCCCGAGGCGCCGTACGACTGGGTGAAGCTGACGCCCTTGCCGTCTGCGGTCTTCTGGAAGTCGGCGATGACCTGCTTGTTGGCGGTCTGCAGGACGGAGAAGCCCGCGATGCTCACGGACTTGCCGTCGGAGCCACCCGACGACGTACCGGCGCAGCCGGCCAGCGTGAGTGCGGCAGCGCTGACGGCGGTCAGCGCGACAACGCGCCCCGAGGCGGTCCGTCGGATTCGGTTCGTGGATGTGCTCACGGTTCTGCTCCTTGACTGGGCCCAGGAAGATCTACCCGGGTCATTTACTTAACTCTAGAAGACTACTATACATACAAGTTTCGCTGCACCTTCTACAGAAAGTGACTCCGCTCACCCTGAGATGTGCGCCATGCGCCCGGAGCGGGCGATATCGTGGAAAGCGCAACGACGCGCACGGCGCGGCCCTCTCGACCGGCCCACTAGAACAGGTTCTATTTCGGCCTTAGGATGTCGCCGTACGCATGGCGAGGGCCCGCACGCGAATCGGGCCGAGAGAGAAGGCGCGACCCGTGACCAAGCAGGTCCAACAGCTCGACCGGGTGATCATCCGGTTCGCAGGTGACTCCGGCGATGGCATGCAGTTGACCGGTGACCGGTTCACCCAGGAATCGGCAGCGTTCGGCAACGACTTGTCGACCTTCCCGAACTTCCCGGCGGAGATCCGGGCACCGCAGGGCACGCTGCCCGGCGTGTCGTCCTTCCAGGTGCATTTCGCCGATCACGACATCTTGACCGCGGG
Organism: Marmoricola sp.; assembly: GCA_030151765.1. Lineage (GTDB taxonomy): Bacteria > Actinomycetota > Actinomycetes > Propionibacteriales > Nocardioidaceae > Marmoricola. The sequence goes on along the minus strand of JASLCW010000160.1, from coordinate 454 downwards.
CGATGCGCCCGACGTGTTGGTGGCGATGAACCCGGCGGCGCTGAAGGCCAACCTGCACGACATGCGCAAGGGCACCGCGATCATCGTGGACTCCCACGACTTCTCCGGGCGCAACCTGGCCAAGGCCGGCTACGACGCGAACCCGCTGGAGGAGGAAGGCGCCGGTTCCCTGGCGCAGGAGTACAACCTCTCGGTGCTCGACCTGACCGGCATGACGGTCGAGGCGGTCAAGGAGTTCGGCCTCTCCCGCAAGGACGCGGCGCGGGCGAAGAACATGTTCGCGCTGGGCCTGTTGTCGTGGATGTACGGCCGCCCGACCGAGACCACGATCGACTTCCTCACCAAGCGCTTCGCCAAGGTGCCGGACATCCGCGACGCGAACATCACCGCCTTCAAGGCCGGCTGGAACTTCGGTGAGACCACCGAGGCCTTCGCGGTCCAGTACGAGATCAAG
>JASLCW010000146.1 GCA_030151765.1 Marmoricola sp. | reverse complement strand
GGTGCTGCCGAACCAGTCGGAGGTGGCCCTGGCTCTCGCGGTCGGTCTCGTCGGCCTGGGTGCCACTCCGCTCCGGCAGCTGGTGCAGCGGCGCGTCGACCACCTGGTCTACGGCACCCGAGCCGATCCGGCGCGGCTGCTGTCGAGTGCCGAACGCGTCGGCGACTACGACGTCGACGGACTGGCGAGCGCACTGTGCCGGAGCCTGCGACTGGCCGACGTCCACATCCTCGGTCCCGAACAGGGTGCAGCGACGCAGGTCACCGGCGACGACGTGACCCTGGCGCTGACCAGCCGCGGCCGCGACGTGGGCGTCCTCGTCGCCCGGCCCCGTCCGGGGGAGCGCCTCGACCAGCGCACGACCCGGATGCTCGCCGAGGTGGCCGGTCTGGTCGGCATGACCATCGACCTGACTCAATCGGTCGAGGCACTCACGGCGGCACGCCGCCGGATGGCCGGCGTACGGCACGAGGAACGCCGTACCCTCCGGCGCGACCTGCACGACGGCCTCGGCCCCGCGCTGGCCGGCATCCGGCTCGGCCTGATCGCGGCCCGGGGTCTGCGTCAGCGCGATCCCCAAGCCTCCGAGGAGATGCTCGACACGCTGGAGCGCGAACTCGCCCAGCAGGGCGAGGAGGTGCGCCGGCTGAGCCGGTCGCTGGTCCCGCTGGCGCTGGAGGACGGCGACCTGGCAGCGGCGCTCTCCGCGCTGGCGACGCGTTTCACGCATGACGACCTCGAGGTGAGCGCCACCGTCGCGCCGGAGGTCGAGCTGGAGCCGCCCGTGCAGGTGGCGCTCTATCAGATGGCCAGCGAGGCGCTGCTGAACGTGAGCCGTCACGCGGAGGCGCGGCACTGTCAGGTGCTATTGCGCCGACGGGCCGACGGCGGCACGCTCTTCGTGGTCACCGACGACGGGGTGGGCATCGCAGCCGATGTCACCGAGGGCATCGGACTGCGTTCCCTGCGCGAGCGGGCCGACGAGCTGGGCGCCACCCTGAGGGTGACCACGACGAATCCCGGCACCCGCGTCGAGCTGCGGCTCCCGGCCTCCTGAGGCCGGTCAGCCGAAGACCTCGGCCTCGCGGCGGGCGAAGCCGCGGCGTGAGCTGGCCAGGAGCAGCCGCATGCCCGGACCGCCGATCGCGCCGACCCGGGCCGCGGCGTTCTCGTCGAGACCCTTGAAGATCCAGGGAAGGAAGCGCCGAGCGTGGCCGAGGGACGGCCGCCCGCGGAACTTCTCCCGCTCGATCACGTCCCACTCGTCACCGGGGACATAGCGCTGCAGGATCGGTACGGCGGCCGACTCCTCGTGTCCCAGGTGGCTGTCCAGGACCTCCTGCAGCTCGGCCAGGTCGGCCAGGAGATCCTCGAGGACGTCCGCATCAGGGTGCTGAACGAGGGCCGAGAAGCCGGCGTCACACGAGGTGAGCAGCGGGTCGAGGACATCGTGCTCGGCCTCCATCTCGGCGAGCACCCGCAGACTCTCGACGTCGTCGGCGCCGCGGGCGCGCTCGGCGAGCAGCGGCCAGAGGATCTCGTCTTCCTTGGTGTGGTGTGCATGCAGCTCCGCGGTGAAGAGGGTCCAGCGTTCGCGTACCCGTCGCCAGCCGATCTGGTCGTTGTCACCGATTCTCGCGGCGACGGCCCGGAAGTCGTGCAGGTCGCGGCGGAAGGCGTGGTGCAGGACGTACATCATGGTCATGTCGGCCGGGCCCGCCGGGGCGGCGGCCTGTCCGGGCAGCAGGATCTGGTCGGTCATCGGTGCTCCTTCGAGTGAGTGAGCCATGACCGTCCCAGTGATCACTGGAGAGACGCTGGCGCCCGACTGGACGCCGACACCGCTAGCGTGACCACGTGATCACCACCGACATCCTCATCATCGGGACCGGCTTCTCCGGCATGGGCATGGCCATGAAGCTGCGCGAGTCGGGTCGCACCGACTTCGTCATCATCGAGAAGGCCGACGACGTCGGGGGCACCTGGCGGGACAACACCTACCCGGGCGCGGAGTGCGACGTACAGAGTCACATGTACTCCTTCTCCTACGAGCTCAACTCGCGTTGGTCGCGTGAGTACTCGGCCCAACCGGAGATCTGGGCGTACATGCAGGACGTCGCGAAGCGCCACGATCTCTACTCCCTGATCACCTTCGGGACCGAGGTCACCGGTGCGGTCTGGGACGAGGAGCGGCTGCGCTGGACGGTCAGCACCACCCAGGAGACGTACGACGCCCGCGTGGTCGTCTCCGGCATCGGCGGCCTGCACATCCCCAACATCCCCGAGCTGCCCGGTGCCGAGTCCTTCGCCGGGCCGCGCTTCCACTCGGCGCAGTGGGACCACGAGGTCGACCTGACCGGCAAGCGGGTCGCCGTCGTCGGCACCGGCGCGAGTGCGATCCAGTTCATCCCGCAGATCGCGCCGATCGTGGGCCGGCTCGATGTCTACCAGCGCACCGCGCCCTGGGTGATCCCCAAGATGAACCACGACATCGTCGGGCCGAAGGCCGCGCTCCTGCAGAAGGTCCCCGGAGGCACGCGTGCCTATCGCAATCTCCTGTACTGGTTCAACGAATCGACCCAGCTCGCCTTCACCGGTCCGCTCCAGCGCATCTCGTCGGTGGTCGAGAAGCAGGTGTCGTCGTACATCCGCAAGACGATCACGGACCCGGCGACGGCTGAGAAGCTGATCCCGGACTACCGGCTCGGCTGCAAGCGCGTGCTCAAGACCGACAACTACATCCCGGTCTACAACCGCGACAACGTGGAGCTGATCACCGAGGGCATCGACGAGATCACGGCCGAGGGCATCCGGGCCGAGGACGGCAGCTTCCGCGAGGCCGACGTGATCATCTACGGCACCGGCTTCCATGTGACCGATGCCTTCGAGTGGGTGCACGTCACCGGCGAGGGCGGGCGCGATCTGTCCGAGACCTTCAAGAAGGAGGGCATCGAGACCTATCTGGGCATCGCCACCGCGCACTTCCCCAACTTCTTCTTCCTGCTCGGCCCGAACACCGCGCTCGGGCACAACTCGGTGGTCTTCATGATCGAGCAGCAGACGAAGTGGATCCTGTCGATGCTCGATGCGATGGACGAGCGTGGCGCGCAGGCGGTCGAGCCGACCGAGCGCGCCCAGCGCGACTTCAACGACGCCCTGCAGGCCAAGGTCAGCAAGGGTGTGTGGAGTCAGGGCGGCTGCACCAGCTGGTATCTCGACAGCCAGGGGAAGAACCGCACCATCTGGCCCGGATTCACCTTCCGTTACTGGTGGCGTACCCGGACCGTCGAGGCGGACGACTTCACCTTCACCAAGGTGGCCTGAGCAGAGTCATGCAGCTCTACGCGGCCGACCAGCACCGGGAGATGCCCTGGGCGAACGGGCAGGGGACGACCTGGGAGGTCGCCGTCGCCGGTGACGGCGACTTCGACTGGCGACTCAGCTTCGCCGCGGTCGAGGGTACGACGACCTTCTCGGCCTTCCCGGGCGTGGATCGGGTGATCGTGCTGGTCGAGGGCGAACGGCTGCACCTGGAGGTCGACGGTCGAGCGCAGCAGTTGCTGCCCTACGAGCCCTTCGCCTTCGCGGGTGAGGCGGCAGTGACCTGTGTGGCGCCCGCTCCGACGACCGACTTCAACGTGATGACACGACGCGGCCGGTACGACGCCACCGTCGAATGCTTCGTGCTGGCGGGGGAGAGCATGGCGCTCCCCGAGCATGAGGCGGTGGTCTTCGTCGTCGGACTGACCGGGAGTCTCGTCGCCGCAGGTGATCGTGACACCGAGGGCCTGGCGCCGCGCGACGTCGTACGGGGAGCGCGTGAGGTCTCCGGTGACGGCACCGTCGCGGTCGTCGTACTCAGTGTGCGCTAGTCGCCCCAGCCCATCGGTACCTCCTCGACCGCGGCGGCGAAGGTGACGCCGAGGCGCTGACCGGTCGTGCGTGACATCCCCTCGAGGAATTCGCGCGGATCCCAGTTCTCCCAGCCCAGTCCGTCGATGTAGGCCGCGTGCGCCTCCAACGACGTGACGCCGGCGTCGAAGGTCTCGGTCGTGTCCACCGCGTGGGTGGCCTCCGGCGACCCGAAGGCCCAGACCGCCTTGACCCCGCCCCAGGGCTCGAGGCCCTCGTCGATCTGCTCGGCGAAGATCCAGCGGTTGCCGGCATCACGGACCCCGTCGATCACGGCTCGCCCGACCGCGATGTGGTCGGCCTGGTTGAAGTTGCGGCCGCCCCAGGTGTTCCGGAAGTTGCCGGTCATCACGATGTCGGGCCGGTGCCGGCGTACCTCACGGGCGATCAGTCGCCGCAGGGGTACGCCGTACTCCACGATCCCGTCGGGCTGCCGCAGGAAGTCGACCGTGTCGACACCGACCACGCGAGCGGAGGCGATCTGCTCGTGCTCGCGGACCGCGCGGCACTCGTCCGGCGCCATCCCGTCGATGCCGGCCTCGCCGCTGGTCACCATCGTGTAGCCGACCCACTTGCCCTGCCCGGTCCACCGCGCCACCGCGGCCGCCGCCCCGAACTCCATGTCATCGGGATGCGCCACGATGCACAAGGCGCGCTGCCAGTCCTCGTTGACGTGTGGAAGCGGTTCCGGGGTCACGCGTCGAGCCTACGCCGCCCGACCGCTAGGCTCATCGCTCCACGGGGCGGTAGCTCAGCCGGTCAGAGCAGAGGACTCATAATCCTTGGGTCGTGGGTTCGAGCCCCACCCGCCCTACCAACATCGCCGAGACCCCACGCAAATGCATGTTGGGAGCGCCGAGACCCCACGCAAATGCATGTTGGGAGCGCCGAGACCCCACGCAAATGCAGCATCGGGCTGCCGAGACCCCACGCAAATGCAGTATCGGGCTGCCGAGATCGCGGGCAACTGCAGGGCGGTTTGCATTTCCCTGGGGTCTCAGAGCATTGAGGATGCATTTGAGTGGGGTCTCAGCGGTCAGTCGGTGTGGGAGGCGTCGCTGATCTCACCGACGAGTTCCTCGATCAGGTCCTCCAGGGTGGCGATGCCGAGCTGCTCGCCGTGCTCGCCGCGGACCAGCGCCATGTGGGCGCCCTTGGACTGGAGCTCGTTCAGGGCCTGGCCGAGGGTGTCCGTGGCCGGAACATTGGCGAACGGGCGGATCCAGCTGTCCTCCATCGTCTGCGCCCGACCCTGGGCATCGGCGCTGAAGACATCCTTGATGTGGATGTAGCCGATCAGCTCGTCGCCGTCGAGGACGGGGAAGCGGGAGAAGCCGGTCTCGGCGCAGAGCTTCTCCACGGCAGTCACCCGGGCGCCGCGGGGCACGGACTCCAGGCGGTCCAGCGGCATGACCACCTCCTGCACCAGGCGGGCGGTGAAGCCGAGGGCGCCGGAGAGGCGTTCGTATTCACGATCGTCGAGCAGGCCCTCGCTGCGTGACTCGTCGAGGAGCGCGCCGACCTCGGCGGCCGTGTAGGTCGCGTTGAGCTCGTCGCGGGGCTCGATCCGGAGCAGCCGGACGAAGGCATTCGCGGTGGCGTCCAGTCCGACGACGATCGGCTTCAGCACGGTCACCAGCGCCATCATCGGCGGCCCGAGTACGACGGCGGCGCGTTCGGGGCCGGCCAGGGAGAGGTTCTTGGGGACCATCTCTCCCAGGACCACGTGCAGGTACATCACCGCGATCAGCGCGATCACGAAACCGATCGGATGCAGCCAGCCGTGCGGGACGCCGAGGTCCTCCATGAGCGGGGAGATCAGCCGCGAGACCGACGGCTCGGCGACGGCACCGAGGCCGAGCGAGCAGACGGTGATGCCGAACTGGGCGGCGGCGATCACATGGGAGAGATCCTCCATCGCGCGCAGCGCCGTACGTGCCATTCGGGAACCGCCGGCGGCGAGCGGCTCCATCTTGGTACGACGGGCCGAGACGAGGGCGAACTCCGAGGCGACGAAGTAGGCATTGCCGATCAGCAGCACGATGGCGAGGATCAGCGCGGTCGTGGTGGACATCAGCCGGCCGCCCCCTCGACCTTGCGGATCGACATCCGGTCGACGCGCAGGTTGTCCATCCGCTCGACCCGCAGCTCGGCGTACTCGGGTGTCGGCTCCTCGTCATCGTCCTCGGGGAGCAGCGGCGGCAGCTCCACCCGTACCCGATCCCCGCGCGCGGGGATCCTGCCGAGTTCCTTGACCAGCAGGCCGGCGACCGTGTCGTAGGCCTCGTCCTCGGGTAGGTCGATCCCGGTGGCGTCCTTGACCTCGTCGGGACGCAGCAGACCGGACATCAGCCAGGAGCCGTCCGCCCGTCGCCGCAGTCGCGAGCCTCCGGACCGGTCGTGCTCGTCCGCGATGTCCCCGACGATCTCCTCGACCACGTCCTCGAGGGTCACGACGCCGGCGGTGCCGCCGTACTCGTCGGAGACCACGGCGAGCTGGAAGCCCTCGGCGCGCAGAAGCGCGAGCAAGGGGTCGAGCCGGAGCGATTCCGGTACGACGGTCGCCTCCTGCATGATCTCGCGGACATTGGTGTTGGCGCGTTCGGGACGGGGGACGGCCACCGCTTGTTTGACGTGTACGACGCCGACGACGTTGTCGTTGCCGCCGCGCGTCACCGGGAACTTCGAGAAGCCGGTGGCCGCCGACAGCGAGATCAGCTCCTCGACCGTGGCGTCGGACTCGATGGACTCCATCCGCATCCGCGGGGTCATGATCTCGCCGGCGGTCCGCGGCCCGAAGGCGACCGAGCGCTGCACGAGCGTCGCGGTGTCGGTGTCGAGCGTGCCCTCGGAGGCCGAGTGGCCGGCGAGGGAGGCGAGTTCGTCGGAGGAGCGCGCCGAGCGCAATTCCTCCTGCGGCTCGACGCCGAAGAGTCGTACGACGGCGTTGGCGGAGCCGTTCAGCACCCGGATCGGTCCCAGCATGACCCGGGTGAAGCCGCGCATCAGGCCCTGGGTGAGCAGCGCCGTCCGCAGCGGGACCGCGATCGCCAGCTTCTTCGGGATCAGCTCGCCGAAGAGCATCGTCACGACGGTCGCGATGATCATGCCGACCGCGACCGAGAGGCTCTCGAGGGTGTCGCCGGAGATGCCGAGCCTGCCCAACGGCGGCCGCAGCAGGTGCGAGATGGACGGCTCGGCCAGGAAACCGAGGGCCAGATTGGTCAGCGTGATGCCGACCTGGGCACCGGAGAGCTGGGTGGAGAGGTGCTGGAGCGCCGTACGTACGCCGACCGCGCGTCGGTCGTGCTCCGCGGCGGTCTCGACCTGGGAGCGGTCGACGGCGACGAACGAATACTCGGCCGCACCGAAGACCCCGCAGGCGAGCACCAGGCCGACGGAGACCAGGAGCAGCAGCCAGTCCATGCGCACATCTTGCCGTGTCCCTGGGCAGGGGCGGGGAACGAGGGGCTTGCCGTGGACGTTGTTCATCGTGAAAGCTCGGGTTGACGTCGGGCGGCCGAGCACGTGAGAGGGGGAGCGCCATGCGATTGACGACGGTGGGTGTCAGCCATGCCGGGCTGGTGCGCCCCAACAACGAGGACTCGGGCTTCTGCGGCAGCCAATTGGCCCTGGTCGCCGACGGTGTCGGTGGCGGCGCGGCCGGTGAGGTGGCCTCGGCGACCACGACCTGGGCGATGACGATGGTGGCCGCGGCGCGGGCCGACGAGGCACCCGCCACGGTGCTGACGGCCGGCGTACGGGCGGCGCAGAAGGCGGTCCGTGCCGGGGTGGAGGCCGACCCCGAGCGACTCGGCATGGCGACCACGCTCACCGCGATCCTCGGCGACGGCGAGGATTTCGCGATCGCGCACGTGGGCGACTCGCGCGCCTATGTCTGGCGTGACGGCGAACTGACCCGGGTGACGCGCGACGACACCTTCGTGGCCGAGCAGATCGACCAGGGCCGGCTCACCGAGGACGAGGCCCGCACGCACCCGTGGCGCAATGTGGTGCTGCGCAGCATCAACGGAGATGTGGCGATGCCGGCCACGGTCCGGCCTCTCGCGCTTCACATGGGCGATCGAGTGCTGCTGGCCAGCGACGGCCTGACGGACCTGGTGCCGGAGCAGCGGATCGGCGAGATCCTGGCCGCCGCCAACGACCTCGATGCGGTCAACAGGCTTCGTGACGCCGCGCTGGTCGCGGGGGGACGCGACAACATCACCGTCGTACTCGCGCGCGTCATCGAAGGGGAGCGGCTGGGGCCTGAGGGGTATCTGCTCGGCGCCGCCCAGGACCCGGTCAACGTGGCCGATCCCACAGCCGTCCATTCCCTGCGAACGGCCTAGACCGCGCTGCAGGTTCTGCGAGAATCCGCGGCATGTCTGATCTGGTTCGGCCCCGGCTCGAGGGCTCCGTCGCGGTCCGCGACGGCCGCCGTCTCTCCTTCGCCGAATTCGGCGTTCCGCACGGCGCACCGATCGTGTGGATGCACGGCACCCCGGGTGCGCGCCGGCAGATTCCGCTCGAGGCGCGCCGGTACGCCGAGAAGCACGAGCTGCGGATCATCGGAGTGGACCGTCCGGGCATCGGATCGTCGACGCCGTACCTCTATCCGGACATCCGGGACTGGACCTACGACCTGGAACTGCTCGCCGAGGTGCTCGGCATCGACACCATGCGGGTGATCGGTCTCTCCGGCGGTGGCCCCTACGCGCTGGCGGCCGGTGCGGCCCTGCCCGATCGGGTGCACGCGGTCGGCGTCCTGGGCGGTGTCGCCCCGATGGTCGGGCCCGACGCGATTCGCGGGGGACTCGTCGAGCTGGCGCCGTACGCCGCACCCGTGCTGGCCGCGACCCGGGTGCCGCTCTCGATCGCGCTGGCTCAGGCGATCCGGATCATCCGCCCGCTGGCCGGTGCCGCGATCGACGGCTACGCGCGGGTCCACCCCGCCGGGTAAAAGCGACTGCTCGCCCGTCCGTAATTCCGGGCGATGTTCCCCGACGACCTGCTCACCGGCGCCCGCTTCCAGCTGGGCGCGCCACTCTCGGACATCGTGCTCTTCACCCGTCCCTGGGGCTTCAACGCCTCGGACGTGACCGTGCCGGTGCACTGGTGGCACGGCGACGCCGACCACATCATCCCCTTCCGTCACGGCCAGCACATGGTCGAGCGGCTGCCGCAGGCGGAGCTGTCGGTGATCGCCGGGGAGTCGCACCTCGGTGGTCTCGGGGTGGCCGAGGAGGTGCTGGCCTCGCTGATGGAGCTCGGCCCGCGGAAGCAGGCCCGCGCCGCGCGGTAGTGGTCAGCCCAGGAGTCACAGGTTTCCCATGTGATCCATCGAAGGTGGGGCATCACACATGATGCATCCCGTGTGACGCTCGGGCTTGGGTGGATCACATGGGAAACCCGAGGCGTCCGCCGACAGTGAACTACTGGCGCAAGAGCGCTCCGTGGTACACAATGGGAACACAAGTTCACACCTGTCACAGGTGATCCCACGAGGAGCAGCCGAGACCGCTGGGGAAGGCGTATCTCGACGCCGAGCTCCAAGGAGGATCACGATGACCCGCAACGCGACCCGTGGCGTTCTGTATGTCCACTCGGCGCCGTCAGCGCTGTGCCCGCATGTCGAGTGGGCCGCCGGCGGCGTACTCGGCGTTGCCGTGAACTTCGACTGGACCCCTCAGCCGGCCAGCACCGGTGGCTATCGCGCCGAGTACTCCTGGGCGGGCGATGCCGGTACGGCGACCGCGATCACGTCCGCCCTGCGCGGCTGGAACCACCTGCGCTTCGAGGTGACCGAGGAGCCCACCGCGACCACCGAGGGCGCCCGCTACTCGTACACGCCCGACCTCGGCGTCTATCACGCGGTCACCGGCCTGCACGGCGACATCATGATCCCCGAGGACCGTCTCAAGGCGGCCGTCGTCAAGGCCGCTCTGGGTGACACCACCCTCGAGCTCGAGGTCGACAGGCTGCTCGGCAAGCCCTGGGACGACGAGCTCGAGGCCTTCCGCCACGCCGGCGACGGCGCGCCCGTCCGCTGGCTGCACCAGGTCGTCTGAAAGGCAACGGTCGAGTGCTTGAGGACGCGCGATAGCGCGTCCTCAAGCACTCGACTCGTTTACAGCGGGATGTTGCCGTGGCTTCCGCGGGTCACCAGACCCGAGTCCGCGATGGCGTGCGCGATGGCCCGCCGGGTCTTGTCGGGGGTCACGATCTCATCGATCACGCCGATCTCGGCGGCCTTCTCGATGCCGCCGGCGATGCGGGTGTGCTCCTCGGCCAGCTCGTTCTCGACCTGGGTGCGGATCTCCGGCGCGACCTCGATGAGCTTGCGTCGGTGCAGGATCCGGACGGCGGCCACGGCACCCATGACGGCCACCTCGGCACCCGGCCAGGCGAAGACCTTGGTGGCTCCGAGGGAGCGCGAGTTCATCGCGATGTAGGCGCCGCCGTAGGTCTTGCGGGTCACCACGGTCACGCGCGGTACGACGGCCTCACCGAAGGCGTGCAGCAGCTTCGCGCCCCGTCGTACGACGCCGTCCCACTCCTGGCCGACACCCGGCAGGTAGCCCGGTACGTCGACGAGGACGATCAGCGGGATCCCGAAGGCATCGCACATCCGCACGAAGCGGGAGGCCTTCTCCGCCGACGGGGAGTCGAGGCAGCCGCCGAGGCGGAGCGGGTTGTTGGCGATCACACCGGTGGTGCGGCCGCCGAAGCGGCCGAGCGCGGTGACGATGTTGGGCGCCCAGCGGGCGTGCAGTTCCTCGACGGTGCCTTCGTCGAGGACGGCCTCGACCAGCGGGTGCACGTCGTACGCACGCTTGGGAGACTCGGGCAGCAGTGCGCCAAGGTCGATGTCCTCGACCGCGTCGACGTCGAGGGTGCCCTGGGCGCCGAGCAGGTTGGTGATGTCACGGGCCCGCTCGATGGCCTCGGCCTCGGTGTCGGTGAGCACGTGCACGACGCCGGAGCGCCGGCCGTGCGGCTCGGGACCACCCAGGCGGAGCATGTCGACGTCCTCGCCGGTGACCGAGCGGACCACGTCGGGGCCGGTCACGAAGATCCGGCCCTCCGGACCGAGGATGACCACGTCGGTCAGTGCGGGACCGTACGCCGCGCCGCCGGCAGCGGGACCGAGTACGACGGAGACCTGCGGGATCGTGCCCGAGGCTCGGGTCATCGCGTGGAAGATCTCGCCCACGGCGTGCAGGGAGATGACGCCCTCGGCGAGCCGGGCACCGCCCGAGTGCCAGAGGCCGACGATCGGCACCCGGTCGGTGAGCGCACGCTGGTAGGCCTTGACGACCACCTTGCAGCCGACCTCGCCCATCGCGCCGCCCATCACGGTCGGGTCGCTGCAGAAGGCGACCGCGTTCATCCCGTCGATGCGACCGGTCGCGGCGAGCATCCCGCTGTCGTCGACGGCCGTGATCGGCTCCATCGTGCCCTCGTCGAAGAGGGCGCCGAGGCGGTGCAGCGGGTGCCGGGGGTCGTCGGTCTTCGTACCGCGCGCGCTCGAGGCGGCCGTAACCACCGATGGTGACCCAAGGCCGGCCGCAACCCCGGCCATCAGATGCTCCCGAAGGCGACGGCCACGTTGGCGCCGCCGAAGCCGAAGGAGTTGTTGAGGGCCGCGATGTCGCCCTCGCGCAGATCGCGGGCGCTGGTCGGGATATCGAGTTCGACCAGCGGGTCCAGGTTGTCGAGGTTGATCGTCGGGGGCGAGACCCGGTCCTTGATCGCCATCACGGTGGCGATCGCCTCGAGCGCACCGGCGCCGCCGAGCAGGTGACCGGTCATCGACTTGGTGCTGGTGACCACCACCTCGTCGGCGTACTTGCCGAGCGTGGCGTGGAGCATCAGGCCCTCGGCCACGTCGCCCTGCGGGGTCGAGGTGGCGTGGGCGTTCGCGTGCGCGACATCGGCCGGGTCGAGGCCGGCGTCCTCCAGCGCACGCTTGATCGCTCGGGTGCCGCC
>JASLCW010000088.1 GCA_030151765.1 Marmoricola sp. | reverse complement strand
TGGCCTCGCCGCCGCTCGACTTCCACGTGTCCGACTCCTACTTCGTGGTCGCGCACTTCCACTACGTGGTGTTCGGAACCGTCGTCTTCGCGATGTTCGCGGGCTTCTACTTCTGGTGGCCCAAGATGACCGGCAAGATGCTCGACGAGCGTCTCGGCAAGATCCACTTCTGGCTGCTCTTCGTCGGCTTCCACACGACCTTCCTGGTGCAGCACTGGCTGGGTGTCGAGGGCATGCCGCGTCGTTACGCCGACTACTCGGCCACCGACGGCTTCACCACGCTCAACCAGGTGTCGACCATCGGCGCCTTCCTGTTGGCCAGCTCGATGTTCCCCTTCTTCCTGAACGTCTGGAAGACGAGCCGGGCGCCGAAGGTGACCGTCGACGACCCGTGGGGCTGGGGCCGCTCGCTGGAGTGGGCGACCTCCTGCCCGCCGCCGCGGCACAACTTCAACTCGATCCCGCGGATCCGCTCGGAGTCGCCGGCCTTCGATCTCCACCACCCGGAGATCGCCGCGCTTGAGTACGCCGACAGCCCGGAGCTGGTGGGCACCGGCGCCGACCACAGCGAAGGAAAGTGACCCGAGATGAAGTCTGAGAGCTGGATCTTCGTCATCTGCACGGTCTTCTTCGTGCTGGTCTCGCCGGCGTACTGGTTCATCACCGGTGACCCGACGGGTACCTCCGCCCTGGTCATGACCACGCTGCTGACGGCGCTCATGTCCTTCTACCTCGGCTTCCACGCGGCCCGCATGGAGCCGCGTCCCGAGGACAACAAGGACGGCGAGATCGCCGACGGCGCCGGCGAGCTGGGCTTCTTCCCGCCGTACAGCTGGTGGCCGCTGTGGTGCGGTCTGGCGCTGGCGCTGATCGTCTTCGGCGTCGTCATCGGGTGGTGGCTCGCGATCATCGGCGGCGTCTTCGGCGTCGCCGCCCTCCAGGGCTGGATCTTCGAGTATTACCGCGGAGAGCACTCTCACTGAGCCAGCGGCTCCTGGCATCCACGCTGGCGGCGTTGTCGTCCCACCCCAGCGAAACGCGCTTCGCTTGCCTTTCGCCGGGGACCCCGGCTCGCTTGACGTGCGCTCCGCTCAAAGCACGCCTGCGTTCGTCCGCCTTGCCAGCGCGTCGCCAGAAGCCGCTGGAACTGCAGGGCGCCGCTGACTTCGGTCGGCGGCGCCGTGGTCGTTCCCGGGTTGTTGTCCGAGCGTGACCATCGACACCGCTTTTAAAGAAGCTGGCTGTCGGGAGCGGTTGTTAGGCTTGGGCTGCAGATTGACGCCTTTAGGGGGAATTGACATGTTTCGTGCCTCGGCTCGCAGGTCGCTGACCGGCCTCGCTGTGGTGGCGACGGCCGCGCTCGTCCTCAGCGGATGCAGCGCGAGCAAGGTGCTGAAGTCCGATGGTGGACCCTCCTCCGACGCCAGCCCGGTGGCCAAGAGCTTCGAGGGCACCATCTCGATGAATGTCCGCCCCGGCGCGACCGGCGTCAACGTCGACCGGCATGTCCGGGTCAGCGCCTCCGGCGCGCAGTTGCAGAGCGTGAGCCTGACCGGCCCGGGCGGAACCGTCCCCGGCCAGCTGGCCACCAATTCCGCCAGCTGGAAGGCGACCGGCCTGCTGCGCCCGGCGGCGAAGTACGTCGTGACCGGCGTCGCCGTGGGCGACAACGGCGTCCGCAAGCAGTTCAAGCGCAGCTTCCAGACCCAGAAGCTGACGCTGGACCAGCAGACCTACCCGAGCTTCTCTCCGGTGGCCGGCGCCACGGTCGGCATCGCAATGCCGGTGATCGTCCGCTTCGACGTGCCGGTGACCAACAAGGCGCAGATCCAGAAGCACCTCGAGGTGACCTCGCAGCCGGCCCAGGAGGGCACCTGGCACTGGATCAGCGACAACGAGGTGCATTGGCGTCCGAAGCAGTTCTGGCAGGCCGGCACCAAGGTCACCGTGAAGGCCAACATCGGTGGCGTTCCTGCCGGCAACGGCATCTACGGCCAGCTCGACCGCCAGGAGAGCTTCACCATCGGTCGCTCCCAGGTGCTCAAGGTCAACACCCAGACCGACCAGATGACCGTCGTACGCGGTGGCAAGGCGATCCGGACCATCCCGATCACCACCGGCAAGCAGCCGGAGTTCACCACCCGCTCGGGCATCAAGGTGATCGTGGAGAAGGACCGCCGCCACGACATGAACTCCGAGACGATCGGCATCGACCCCAACTCGGCCAATGGCTACAACCTCAAGGGCGTCGAGTTCGCGATGCGGATCACCTACTCGGGTGAGTTCATCCACGCCGCACCGTGGTCCGTCAGCTCGCAGGGCCACGCGAATGTCTCGCACGGCTGCACCGGTATGAGCACGGCCAATGCCGGCTGGCTCTTCAACAACAGCCTCATCGGCGACCCGGTGATCTACACCGGCACCAACCGCCCGATGACGCTCACCAACGGCATCGGCGACTGGAACGAGTCCTTCGCGGAGTACGCCAAGGGCTCGGCGCTCTGACGCTCTGTCACAGGGGTAACAGGATTCTCATGTGATCCACCCAAACTGGTGCATCGCACATGATGCGTCGCGTGTGGGGCACCAGCTTGCAGTGTGATGCCGGCTCGATCACCAGCCCGGGACCCGTGAGCGCTAGGCGAGGCAGCCGACACCGAGCGCAGACGCGAAGCTCCGCGCGGTATGGCGGGGACGCTCGTAGTCATCCCAGATCAAGCGGCGCATTCCCCAGCCGGTGAGCGCACGCAGCTTGTCCTCGCGTCGCTTCTCGGCGAAGACGACGTCTCCCGGTTGCTGCCCGGGCCGCAGTAGGCGACCGTACTTGATCTTGCCGTCGAATTCGCCAAGAAGTCCGTGGTCGGGCCAGGCGAAGTCGACGATCGCGACAAGGCGGCCGCTCTCGTCGTACACCTTGTACTGGTAGATCGGTCGAGGCAGGCCATAGCGCCAGAAGAGGTGGGCGCCCCGGCTCTCACCCGGGGTCTCCCGGCGGCCGTCGGCAAGGTGGAGTACGACGTGGAGACGTTGTGATCCGCGCCAGCGATTGATGACCTCGAAGGCCTCGGCCAGATCATCGGGCGTGCACAGGCCGAGATGAAGAGCGGAGTCGGCGACGACCAGGCCCTTCTCGGTGTCGAGCCAGCAGCTCGCCTCGAGCACCGCGCGCTGGGGCGTGGTGACCTTGAGGCCGCCGACTTGCACGAAATCACCCTCGAGGATCCGGCCGACGTGATGATGGACGTCCTTGTGCACCCGCCCCGCGCCGGTGTCGAGGCGGGTGACGTCCACGCGACTCAGGTCAGCACCCCAGACGGCGACTCCGTGCATGAGGAGGGCCGTCGTGTGACTGAAGACGATGTCACCCGGTGTCGTCCGGGCGACCGCCCTGGCGAGGATCAGGTGCCGCTCTTCGGGTGAGGCCGTCGCCCACACATCGGCGAAGCAGTAGCAGCCTTGTCTGACTCTGACGATCACGCCGGCGCGCAGCGAGTCGCGAAGGGCGTTGTCGTCGTACCCCATGCCGAGTGCCTCGGAACGGAGGAAGACGCCTTCGTGGGCGGCGATGATGCGGAGCGGGTCATCCATGGTGCCACGCTGTCGGGTCTGCCACGCTCGGAGTAGTCCTGCGGCCGGGGCCTGTGGACAACCTGCGTTTCCGGGGCCCTGTGGACGGGGAAGGGCTGTTTCGAGTCGGCTGCAGCCCTGACACGCCGGTGCTCGCGGCGGAGTGGAGTACGCGAGTGCCCATGGATTCCGCTGCACATAAGAAACTGGGGCGTCACACACGATGCATCGTGTGTGACGCCCCAGCTTCCGTGGATCACATGGGAAACCCGAGACGAGTGTGACTCAGTGCGAACCGCCCTCGAGCTCGTGCTCGGCGTGGTGGTGCGCCTCCTCGAGCTCCTCGGCCGTCGGCTTCTGGACATTGTCCTGGAACCAGGCGCGGGAGAGCTTGGAGCGGACGATGTCCTTGTCGGCGGCGGGGGAGGAGACACCGTTGGCGTCGACTCCGTCCTCGGCGACGAAGATCTCGTCACGGTCCCGGGCGGTCAGCGTGTACTGCTTCTCGACGGGCAGCGGGAGATGCCTCTCGCTGTAGCCACCCTGCGGGTCACGCATGATCACACCGGACTCGTAGCCGTGCAGCAGCATGTCGTTGTCGTGACGCTGGAGCGAGATGC
>JASLCW010000071.1 GCA_030151765.1 Marmoricola sp. | reverse complement strand
CGTGCTGCTGGCCGAGGCCAAGGTGCCCTACGACATCGTGCTCGAGATGGACGAGATCAACGACGACTTCCCCGAGACCGACGTCGTACTCGTGATCGGCGCCAACGACACCGTCAACCCCGCCGCCGCCGAGGACCCCTCGTCCCCGATCGCCGGCATGCCGGTGCTCACCGTGTGGGAGGCGAAGAACGTCATCGTCTTCAAGCGGTCGATGGCCTCCGGCTACGCCGGCGTCCAGAATCCGCTCTTCTTCCGCGAGAACTCCGCCATGCTCTTCGGAGACGCCAAGGACCGGGTGGAGGACATCCTCCGCGCGCTCTGACCATCCATCCCCCTGCCGGGTGCTCTTGTAGCGTCGTAGGGATCGACAGCCGGCGCAGGTGCCAGAGTCGTGGCATGTTCAGAGAGATCGGACCGATGGAGATCGGCCTCGTTCTGGCTGTGCTCGTGCTGCTCTTCGGCGCGAAGAAGCTCCCGGAGCTGGCGCGCGGGAGCGGCCGGGCCTTGCGGATCTTCAAGGCCGAGACCAAGGGTCTGATGGACGAGGACGATCTCGGCGAGCACCCCGATCGATGAGTGATGCCGGTCCTTGCCGAGATCCCCGACCTCGGAGGCGACCGTGAGCACCGTCGGGGGAACGCGTCGATGAGGCAGCTGGTCCGGCCAGAGGTCGTGTGCGGCCGCTGCCACTAGGGCGGGATCGCCGTTAGCGACGGCCCGGACGAGACCGAGCGCGGTGAGTTCTGTCGCGACGCCGGGAACCACCCGGTCGGGCGCGGCCGTGATGATCGCCCCCACCTTGCCAGAGTCAAGATCGATGATCGCGTCCGCAAGGAAGTGGGACGGCAGCCGACGCGCCACGTCGATGGCCATTGAGGATCCCAGGCGCGGTAGTCGGCAGGAGCGATCCCCCAAGCGGGTGCGTTCGACGAGGTGACGTGCCACACAGCCCTTGAGTCTGTTCTGGTGGTGAGCAGCACTTTCCGGCGCAGCGGCTCCGCACCCTCTCGAAGGAGTACACATGTCGACAGCGATGCCACCTTCTGGTGAAGGAACTTCGCCCGAAGACGTTCCCACCGCAACGGCCGTCATCGACGGCGTTCGGGTTGATGGGTCCGGAGAGTTCATCAACATCCACAGCCCGGTCGACGGCGCGCTCGTCTCAAGGGTGCGCTACTCGACCCGTGAGGAGGTCGACGCCGCGGTTGCTTCCGCGAAGGCGGCCCAGGTCGAGTGGGCGAAGGTACCCGTGACTGAGCGCGCTGCCCTGCTGCACCGGGCCGCTGACGCGATCGCGGCGAGGGGTGAAGAGATCGCTCGCTGGGTCTCCATGGAAAACGGCAAGACAATCCAGGAGTCTCGCAATGAGGTCCTTGTGGACTTCACCGTGCCGCTGATCCACCAGGCGGCAGAGGACGCCTTGCGCTTCGGTGGCGAGACCAAGCCCTCGCTCATCGCCGGTGCCGGCCACCGGCAACTGGTCACGATTCACCAGCCCATCGGCGTCGCCGGTTTCATCTCGCCCTGGAACTTCCCGACCGAGATGATCCTCAACGTCGCGGCTGCCGTCGCTGTCGGGAACACGGCTGTTTGGAAGCCGAGCGAGTCGGTGCCCTACGCGCCGGCACTAGTCACCGAGGCCTTCAACTCCGTCGGCATCCCGGCCGGCGTTCTCAACATCATCTACGGCCCGGCCGAGACCGGCGAACAACTCGTGAGGCACCCTGATGTAGGCCTGATCGCGTTCATCGGCAGCACCGCCACGGGCGAGGCGATCAGCCGTGCTGCAGGCGTGAAACGGCTCCTTCTCGAGCTCGGTGGCAACGGTCCGCTGATCGTCATGGACGATGCCGATGTCGATAAGGCGGTGGATGCTGCGATCCTCGGCTGCTTCTACATGGCGGGCCAGGTGTGCACGTCCGCCGAGCGGATTCTCGTTCAGGACGGTGTCCACGACGAGTTCGTGGACAAACTGGTGGCGAAGGTAGCCGACATCAAGGTTGGTCACCCACTTGACGAGTCGACCGATATGGGTCCGCTAACGAGTCGGGCGATCTTGGACAAGACCGTGCGTCATCTCGAGGATGCCAAGGCAAAGGGCGCCAAAGTCCTAGCTGGCGGAAAACACGAGGGCCTCTACCACGACCCGACCGTCATCGTCGGCGTTACCGAGGAAATGGCTATCGCAGTCGAAGAGACCTTTGGTCCGGTGGCCCCGATCATCCGCTTCACGACCGAGGAAGAAGCCCTGAAGATCACAAACGCCTCGCAGTACGGCCTTCAATCCGCAGTGTTCACCGAGTCCCTGCGAGTTGCTTGGCGTATGGCCGAGGGGATTCAGGCTGGCACCGTGGTCATCAACGGCTCGACCAACGACTGGGACACGGCGCTGCCATTCGGTGGCGTCAAGCAGAGTGGCATCGGACGCGAGCTCGGCGAGCACGTCCTGCGAGAGTTCACCAACGCAAAGTCGATCACCTTCCTGCTGGACTGATCTGTGCGGATTGGCCAACCGGGAGAGCGCTCGGCATGAGCATTCCGCTTCTCTGAGGGCGAGCGTCTCTGAGGCTTGGAGGCTGGTCGCTCACAATCGAATCAGGGACCGTCCCTCCTGTCAGAGGTGGCCCGAGGGATGTGAGAGGTAGGCGTGAACGGCGCCTACGACGATCTCTGCGAAGGGAGTTTTATGCAAGGCGATCACGTCGCCCGCGACGCCGTCGATCCGTGGGACGACGCGCTCAGGCCGCAGATGCGTCTCGACCAGGTCGTGGCCAGCCAATCAGCGATACGACCGGATCATCTCGCCATTGTGGCCAGGGACGGCCGACGGACCTATCGCCAGCTCGAAGCCGACATCGATTCTCTGGCTGAAGCGCTCAGGTCTGCCGGGGTATCCCCAGGGGATCGCGTCGTCACCTCGGTGTCAGCCGGACTAGCCTCTATCGCGATCATCTACGCGGTCTCACGAGTGCGTGCCGTGGTAGTACCTGTAAACGAGTTCTGGATCAAAAGTGAAATCGCATCCGTCATCATGCGATCGGGTGCCACGTACGTAGTCACCGATGCTAACACCGGGCGCGCTGAGGGACAGGTGTGCAATGCCCTTGCCGATCTTGCTCTGAACGAGCGTCCTCGGCACGGCGTCCTTCATCGAACGTCGCAGATCGAATGGGGGATTGACCATGGCCGAGACAAGCCGACTCCGCTCAGCGATGACCTCGCGATGTTGCTTTTCACCAGCGGGAGCACCAGTCGGCCGAAGGGCGCGCTCCTTACCCACGTCGGACTGGTCGGCGCTTCCCACTACGTGAGGGTCGCGTGCCAGATGGACCAAGAAACGCGGTTCCTCCAGATGCTTCCCGCCTACCATGTCGGTGGAGTCGTTGACGGCTTCCTCGGCGTTCATCTCGCCGGGGGAACCTGTATCGCCGAGAGATTTGACCCGTCGAAGATCTTCCAGCTGCTCATCGAAAACTCCGTCACCCATGTGACCGGATTCGATGCCATGATCGATTCGCTGATGAGTGTCTCAGGTTATGATCCATCTCTTCATCCCGACTGGAAGACGGTGTTCTTTTCGGGATCCGAAAAGGGCTACGACAGGCTGAGTGAAGTCGGTGTTTCTCGGATCGTGTCGGGATTCGGCATGACAGAGACCTGTGCCGACTTCCTCATCACCCGGAGAAGTCAGCCGGAGGCGGAAATCCGAAGTTCGCACTGGATTCCCAACCCCGGAGTTGAGACGCGTGTCGTCGATCCGGTTTCCGGGCAGCCCGTTCGAGTGGGCGAGGTCGGGGAGCTGCGCGTGCGAGGCTGGAACGTGTTCCCGGGGTACCTAGACGGAACGACTGGCCGGGACGAACACGGCTTCTTCTGCACGGGCGATCTCTTCCGACAGACCGCCGCGGGGGCCTTCAGGTTCGCTGGACGGCTCAAACAGATGATCAAGACCGGTGGAGAGAATGTGGCTGCCGCAGAAGTCGAAGAGTTCTTGGTGTCGGAGATCCCAGGACTCCGCAACGCGGTCGTCGTCGGCGTCCCAGACGAGCGTTGGGGCGAAAAGGTGGTTGCCTTCGCAGAGCTCGATCCTACGGCGACCCTGACTGCGGACGAGGTTCGTGACCTCTGTCGCGGCAAACTCGCACCTTTCAAGATCCCGAAGGAAGTCAGGCTCGTGCCTCAGGGGGCTTGGCCCTTGATGGCGGCAGGCAAGATCAACCGGGCAGAGCTGACGAAATGGGCAGCCGATCGCTCCCAGGCTTGACTGGTGGCTTCTGCGGCATCTCTGATCGGGAGGATTTCGCCCAACCGCCGGGGTAGATCGCGGGCGCGGGGAAACACCTTGGGTCGCGATCTTTTGCGATGGCCTGCAACTTGAGCGGGATCGCCACGATGGATGCCGGCGACCGTCGACTGCTTCACGTGCCCCGAGTCGACTGGACACGGCGAGACAGCGTGACGTCGATGGCGTACAGCAGGATTTACCGACGCCCAACGTGTCGGCCGATGTGTGTATCGGTATCAGGGTCGTGCGCGCGGGAAGTCGTACTGACGGCCTAGGACGTAAGGAATATACGACTCATGGGACACTTCGAGCTCGTGGGCGCTATCGACCGAGAGAACCGAATGGCCGGCCACGTAGGTTGCCGTTCCAGTGCTCACGACGGGGATCGACGCCACCGGGTCACGGCCATTGTCGTTGAACGTGAGCGAGCCCGAACCAGTTCGGGTCACGGCGTTCTCGCTGCTGAGCCGCGTCACGACGACGGTCGGATTGTGATGCAGTCTCGCAAAGCCGGTGTCGACAGCAGCCTTGAGTTCGAGGCCTAGATCGTTTGACGAACTGGCGCCGGTATCCGGGCCCAACTCGGCCTCGATCTCCATGATCCTCACCTTGTGACGTTCGCCGTACGCATACATGGACTTGCCGTCGAAGTACATGCGCGACTTGCCTCGCTTCTTGACCTCGCCGAACCTCTCGCGTCCCAACGTCACCGGCATGTCGCCGCTCACGAGCATGGTGAGTGTGTACAGTCCCACCCTTCCCTGGTAGGAGGCTTCAAGGAAGATCGACGCGGAGTCCATTTCGAGCCTTCCGGCGCCGTCGTCACGTCGATACGACCCGACCGCTGCCACGCCGCGAGGCTCGTCGACCGGATCGAAGCATGGAGGCAGGACGGATTGAACAAACTCCTCAGTAGTGGTGAACTCCAATGAGATGCCCTCCATCTGGTAAGGACATACCGTCGGCCACTGTGTCGACGATTCAAAGATGGCGAGATCTTCCGGCGTCATTACGTAGCGATTCATTTCTCACGCTCTTTCAAAATTGGTGTTGAATGATTCGACCTGAGTGTCGTAGTAGGTCGCCTATTACCTATGACTTGATGACTGATTCCTCATGTCCGAGCAGTAGTTCGTTGGCAATCGGCCGCGCCGAGATCATCCGATCTCCGACGCGGCGAAGGAAGCCGCACATGCAACAAGCTCCAAGCCTGCAGGGGACCGATTCATGGTGCACTCCCAGCCCATGACTCTGTCCGATGTGACGGCAGCCACACCCGGTCGGGGGATCAGGCGCACCAGATCGAGGGATCGCAGGCTCCGCACGGCAAATGCGATTGACCAACGTGCCTGGACATCGCAGCTAGGTCAGCTGAAGTGCAGATGGACCGAGCGACCAGCCTGGGTGGCGATCCCCCGGCCGGGTGCTTCTGGGCCACGGCGTTGCGCTCCCACCACGGCGTGGATGTGACAGTCGAGCATCGGCCCGTGCTGGGTCGTACCGATCGGTGGAGGAGGAGAGATATGAGCGAGGCAACGAGTCGCCGATTGTCCGATTCCCCGTTGCTCTGCGCGCTGCTGGACCGGCCAGTCCCCGTGGTCGTGTCGACGGCAACCGTCGATGGCTGGCCGCAGGCGAGTGTCGTCTGGGTGGAACGCCGCGGTGACGAGCTTGCGATGTTCTTCGTAGCGGACTCGGCGAAGATGAGAAATCTTGCCGCCAACCCGCGGATCGCCGTTCTCGCCGTCGACGACGAGACCTCTCACGCGCCTGGTGTACCCGCCTATGCGTTGATCACCGGGACCGCGACGATCGGGCCCGGCGAGCCGGAGATGCCAGACCGGGTCGCGCGTTCCTACGGCCAGGCCGAGGGTTACGTGGGCCGCCTTCCCGACTACCGCACCGTGATCGTGAGAGTCGAGGGCGTAACCGGCTTCGGTCCGCACTACGGCGGCACCATGGGTGGCTGGGCCGAGCCTCGTCCGAGCGCGCCCCGATCCTCGAGCTGAGGTCCCCCACTCGGGCCCTACTGCACTCGTGTTCGCCGCGGAAGCAGGATTGTTCTCGTAGTCTCGCACGACCATGACGGCCTTTGCAGAGGAGATTCGATGACGAGCCGGCGAGTTCTGGTGGAGGTTCCCGAGATCCTGACGCTGCGGGAGCGAATTGCCTTCGCCTCAGACATCGAAGCTCGGGGCTTCGACGGCGTGACGCTGGCGGAGATCTCAGATCCCGACGCCTTCGTCGCCCTGGGTCTGATGGCTGCGCAGACCGAGAGGATCACGCTGGACACCTGTGTCGTGCAGCTCGGCGTCCGGACGGTGCCGGCGCTGGCAGCATCGTCTGCGACGGTCCAGGACATCAGCGATGGTCGTTTCCGCCTCGGCTTCGGCGTCTCCTCGGAGGTGATCGTTTCGGGGTGGCATGGGCGCTCCTGGCAGCCTCCGCTTGCGAATGCCCGAGAGTCGATCGAGCTCCTACGGCTGATCCTGGCCGGAGAGAAGTCGAGATTCGACGGCCAGACCGTCCACTCGAAGGGTTTCCAGCTCAACAACGCCCCGACCGTCCCGGTGCCGCTCCACCTCGCGGCGTTGAACAGCCGGATGATCGAACTTGGAGCAGAACTCGCAGACGGCCTGTGGTTCAACTACCTTCCGGTGCATCGCGCTGCCGCTGTTTGCGACCTGGTCGACGCGACGGCGGCGAAGGCCGGCCGCCCGCCCGCCCGGAAGTTGCTGACTGCTTTCGCCGAGGTCACCGACGACCTGGCGGACACGAGGGCCTACCTTCGCGAGCTTCTCGCCTTCTACATGACGGTGCCTTCGTACCGGAAGGCCCTTTCAAGCCACGGTTTCGCGGAGGAGATGGAAGACGCACGGATCGCGTTCGAGAAGCGTGATCGTGCCGGTGTCATGGTGGCTATCACCGACCGGCTCATCGATTCGATCACCGCGATCGGTACTCCGACGCAGGTTCGTGACCGAATGGAGGAGTACTTCGCCGCGGGAATCGACGAGCTGCAGATCTCTCCGTTGAGACCCGAAAGCATCGACACCACGCTCAAGGCCGCCGTCGGCGCATCGTCGTGACCTTGCGCCGCCCGACAAAGTCCAACCCGCGAGGAGTGAAATCCATGGTCGGTCCCGAACTTCCTCCCGAGGTCCAGTTGGATCTTGAGGGAGCGGTCGCTCATATCGTCATCAATCGTCCTGACAAGTTCAATGCCTTGAACAGAGACGTACTGAATGCCCTGGTCGAAGCCGTACGTTGGTCGGCAGTCAGCCCGGATGTGCGCGCGGTGCTGCTCTCCGGCAACGGGCCGATGTTCTGCGCTGGCGACGATTTGGACGGTATGGGCGAGGTCTACGGTGTGGGGCCGTCCGCGCAGACGGAGGTGTTCGACAGTTACGCACCGTTGGTACAACGGCTGTTGACGCTACGCAAGCCCGTCGTGGTGGCGCTGCAAGGGGGCGCCTATGTGGCCGGTCTCGACATTGCCTTGGCTGCCGACTACCGCGTTGCCTCGGCCGAGACCGTCCTAGGGCCGATCTCGGCCTCTCTCGGAGTCTCCGGGGGGACTGCCCTGCTCCCGATGTATGTCAGCATCGCTACGGCTCGCCGAATTCTGCTCCGCGCCAAGCCCATCAAGGGGGAGGAGGCACTGGCTCTCGGCCTGGTTGACGAGCTGGTGGCGACCGACGACATCCTGGGCCGTGCACGTGAACTTGCCCAGGAATTCGCCCAAGGCCCAACGCTGGCCTATGGCGCGACCAAGAGCGCATTGCTCGCCTCCATCGGGGTCTCGCCGCTGGCCACCTTGAACTCCGAGCAGGACTACTCGATGGCCGGCTGTCTGACCAAGGACTATGCAGAAGCATCATCGGCTTGGGCGGAGCGACGGGCTCCGGTCTTCCGGGGCGAGTAGAGAACGGAGCGGAGCCGGCCTGTCGGGATCATGTCCCGGGCGAGCCGGCTCCGTTCCGTTCTCAGGGCGTGATCGACAGGAGCAGAGCCGTCATCTCGCGGTCACCCCAGCCCGCATCCTGCGCCTCGGCGAACCGAGCAAGCGCCGCGCGCCCGAGGGTGTGTTCGGCGCCATCGGCAGCGAGGGCCTCGAGTACGGCGCGGAGGCTGTTGGCATGCACGTCGATGGATGCTTCCACGGCCGGCCCCAGCTCAGGGTCGGCCAGGAACTCTTTGGCTGAGTAGTCGACGGTCGCGGCGACGAGCCGCATCGTGGCAGAGAAGGTCGACACGACGACGTCCAGATCGATGCCGGAACGTACCGCATAGCGCGCGGACTCGAAGAAGGCAGCCAGCGATGCTTCCATGATCGCGACACCGGCGTTGTTGAGACGGGTGCCGGCGGCGACGTCCGGCCCGATGAAGCGGCTACTCCCCATCGCCTCGAGTGTCGGACTCCAGCGGTCGAAGGCGTCGGGCGAGCCAGAGACGTGGAGCTCCGAAGCCGGAGTGCCGATCTCGCGCGGGTAGGCCTTGATGAAGCCGTCGAGATAGGTCGC
This sequence comes from Marmoricola sp., assembly GCA_030151765.1. Lineage (GTDB taxonomy): Bacteria > Actinomycetota > Actinomycetes > Propionibacteriales > Nocardioidaceae > Marmoricola. The sequence goes on along the minus strand of JASLCW010000071.1, from coordinate 16,160 downwards.
TCCGCGCGACTCGACCCACGTCCTCAGACGGTCTGCCTCTTCAGGAGTGCCGATCGAGAACTGGGCGACCGTGCGGCCGTCGAGCCGATCCGGGAAGCTGGCCGACTCCAGGGCGAGAAAGGTCGTGCGATAGTCGAGCAGGCACAAGATCACCAGTTCACTGCCGACGAAGGCGGAACCGAGGCTATCCGCCAAAGCGGCTCCCTCCGCTACGAGAGGCTGTGCCTTCATGGCGGTGCGGTTCCACACGGTGAGGTCGTGGCCGTCGGCGAGCAGGGCTCTGCCCAGCGCGACGCCCATGTTCCCGGCTCCGACAAGACTGACTCTGGTCACGTGGCTCAGCCCTGTCGGGAGGTCGGCTGACCGGAGAGCTCGTGGACGATCTCGGCGGTAAGACGCCTCTTGTCCACCTTGCGGCTCTCCATGATGGGCAGTTTGTCCCGGAAGACGACCCGTCTGGGCTTCTTGTACGACGCGATGTGGGCCGTCACGTGCTCGACGACCTCTTGTGGTGTCAAGGAGTAGCCGCGCTTGAGTACGATCACCGCACAGACCGCCTCCCCGAACTCGTCGTCGGGCACGCCGATGACGGCTACGTCGAGCACGGCGGAGATCTGCGAGATCGTCGCCTCGATCTCGGCCGGGAAGATGTTCTGGTTCTTCGAGATGATCATGTCGCGCGATCGGCCCTCGAGGTAGAGATAGCCGTCGTCATCGATACGGCCGAGATCGCCCGTGCGGAGCCAGCCGTTGTCGAGAACCTGCGCCGTCAGCTCGGGGGCGTTCCAGTAGCCCATCGTGACCGAGCCGGATCCCGTCACGATCTCTCCGACCTCGCCGACAGGCAGATCGGTGCCGGCGGCGTCGGTGATGCGGAGCGCCGAGCCAGGGGCCACTCGACCGACCGAGGCCGGGTTCTTGAGCGCCTCCGCGCCACCGATCAAGGTGATCAAGCCGCCTTCGGTGAGGCCGTACCCGTTGACGAACTCACAGTTCGGCCAAGTCTCCATGAAGCGGGTGATGGTCGACGGCGGGCAAGGCTCGCCACCTGTGATGGCCACCCGCAACGTCTCCAGCGGAGCCGGCGATCGGTCGTTGGCCTCGAAGAGCTTGGTGAACATGGTGGGAAAGATGACGGCGTGGGTGATCTTCCACCGATCGATGTAGTCGATCATCCCTTCAGCGGTCCAGCCGCGACTCGGCATGATGCAGACGGTGCCGCCGACGAGGAAGACGGGGATGACGGTCTCGTTGATCCCGCCAGTGTTGAACATCGCGGCGAGAAGGAGATAGTTCATGTCGCTGGAGTACTTCGGCCACGTCGCCAGCTGCTGCATGGTGTAGCTCATGATGTTGGCGTGGCTCAGGCAGATCCCCTTCGGGGTGCCAGTCGTGCCCGAGGAGAAGAGGACGAGGTGAGGATCGTTCTTCGGGAACGGTCCCGCCATCAGTTCTCCCGAGGCGAGGCCCTCGTACTCGGCACCCGGTTCGCCGGTGGGCAAGGCGATGACGATGGGCGAGGTTTCCAGGGGCTCGCATGCCGACGCAGCGGACTCCGCGAGCTCCTCCTCGGTGAAGAGAAGCCGCGCACCGCTGTCGGCAAGGATCTGGGTGAGTTCCTCGCTGGTCAGCCGGAAGCTGGCCGGTACGAGCGTGAGCCCCGCGTAGGCGCAGGCGAAGTAGAGCTCGAAGGTCTCGCCGCGGTTGAAGAGTCGCGTCATCACGACGTCGCCCTTGACCAGCCCGAGCGCGGTGAACGACTGCGCGAGCGAGAGGGCCCGCCTCCTCAGCTCGCCGTAGGTCCGCTCGCCGCCCTCCCAAATGAGTGCCGTCGCATCGGGATCGCACGTTGCCGGTAGCCCGGCACCTCCCAGGAGCCACGCCACAGTGGGTTCGGAGGATTCAAAGGCAGGTTTGGTGGACACAACTTCTCCTCAGTACTCGAACTGCGGTCGAAGCTACTCGTGCCCGAGGACGCGACCGCGCACGAGGGCCGCAGACCCCCCACGTGGGTAGCCTCGGCGCCTTCCCAACCGTTGCCAGGGAACGTCATCCCCCATTCGGGCCATCGGCTGTGCGCCACCTCAGCCGCCGGCAGAAGCGGTGGTTCGATCGGTCGATGAACGCGAACCAGCCCATGGACGCAACCGAGATCGCCGCTCGGATCCGCGGCGGCGAGTTGACCGCTGTCGAAGTTGTCGAGCAGTCCCTGACGACCCTCGATCGCGTCGAGCCTGCGATCAACTCCGTGACCTTCAAGCTCGCCGACAGAGCCCGCCGGGCTGCCGAGAAGGCCGACCAGGACCGCGCCAACGGGGCGTCGCTCGGCCCGCTCCACGGTGTGCCGGCACTGGTGAAGGATGTCCTGTGGATGCGCGGTGTACCGGCGACCGACGGCAACAGCTATCAACGCGACTTCGTCCCCGACAAGGATGCGATCGTCGTCGAACGGCTGGAGGCCGCCGGAGCGATCGTCGTCGCCAAGACCACCAACCCGGAGTTGTGTGCGGCCGGTGACACCGTCAGCAAGCTCTTTGGAGCCACTCGGAATCCTTGGAATCCTGAACGCACGACAGGTGGGTCCAGCGGCGGGTCCGCCGCCGCGGTCGCTGCAGGAATCGCACCGCTCGCGCTTGGTAGTGATGCGGGCGGGTCGATCCGCATCCCGGCTTCCTTCTGTGGAGTGGTGGGATTCAAGCCGACCAACGGCCTCTTCCCTTCGGGACCGGGCTTCGGGAGGTACTCATCGACGAGCACTTCCGGTCCGATGACTCGTAGTGTCCGCGATGCCGCGCTCCTGACGGAACTACTCAGCGGATACGACGACCGGGACTATCTGTCCCTACCCCTGAAGTCGATCTCCTCGGCCCGCGCGCCGAAATCGGCGGCTCGACCCCTACGGGTCGCGTGGTCGCTCTCCCTGGGCAAACATCCGGTGTCTCCCGCGATCTCTGCGAGCCTGATGTCGGTGGTCGAACGGATGCTTGGCGCAGGCTGGACGGTCGAGGAGGCGACTCCGCAGCTGCCGGACCTGTCCGGGGAGATGCAGGACGCGATCTATTTCGGCGAGATCGGAGCGCCGCCGGGTGACCATGCTGCCAATGTCGACGATCCGAGTATCGCGGCCTTCTACGAGCGCCGGATCCTCGCGCGCGAGCTGACCAGCGCGCAGCGGGCTCGGCATCACTATGCGGCGGCATGGGGGCGCTTCTTCCGTGCGTACGACGTCCTGATCACGCCCACCATGCCGATCACTGCCTTCCCCATCGAGGGCGGCGGTCCACAGCTCGATGACTACTCGACCTGGGATCTGGTCGTGCCGATGAACCTCTATCGCGGCCCGGCCATCACACTCCCGATCGGTCTCGACGACGGCCTCCCTATCGGCGTACAGGTTGCAGGGCCGATCATGGGCGATGCGACGGTTCTCGACGTCGGCGCGGCAATCGAAGAGTTCGGGCTGTGGGACACGCCTTACCCCATGGATTAGTTGCATCCCCCGATCGGGCTGTTTCACCGCTACGGCCGCACGGCATCCTTGGATGCGTGTGGCCTACTTTCCTCAAGTATTCTGGACAGAGAGGGCATTCATCATGACTCCAGATTCTCCCGGCCAGACTGGCCCGGGCGCCGACCTTATGAGCGGATTGAGCCGGCGTCGTCTGCTCCAAATCGGAGCTTCCGGAGTTGCCGTTCTCGGAGCAAGTCCGCTGCTCGCAGCATGTGGCGGCGGGAACAGCCCGTCGCCGACCGGAAGCCAGAGCGGCAAACCGGTCCGTGGCGGGACACTCACTGTGGGGGCGCGCACGGGCGGGCCTACAGAGACTCTGAACCCGGGTACGGCCACCACGTACGTGGACATCCTGCGGGTCTACCAGGTGTTCGACCCGCTGTTCTTCGTCAGCGACGACGTCGCAAGCCAAGAGCCCGGACTGGCCCTCTCGGCCAAGCCGAATCAGGACGCGTCCGTCTGGACGCTGAAGCTGCGCGATGGCGTGAAATGGCACGACGGCAAGGCCTTCTCGGCTGACGACGTCGTCTGGACCGTGCACAGCTGGTCTGACCCGGGAAACTACGCGAATGCGTTCGTGGCGTCGGTGATCGACTTCAAGGGTGTTCGCAAGAAGGGGCCGCTCGAGGTCGAGATTCGCCTGCAACGGCCGGTGGCAGAGTTTCCCTCCATCCTCACCATGTACAACCTCCTCGTAATCCCGAATGGCGCGACTCCCAAGTCCATAGCTGCCAAGCCGATCGGTACCGGCGCCTTCAAGGTCGACTCCTTCAAGCCGGGAGCCCAGAGTGTCTTCAGCGGCAACAAGGACTACTGGCGTGTGCCGGGCGGCCCCTACCTGGACCGCGTCGTCATCGACTCGACCTTCTCCGACACCGTGACCCAGTTCAATGCGTTGCAGGGTGGGCAGACCCAGCTCAGCCTTGTTCCCACGTCCAGCGACGCCAAGCAAGCAGAGCAGAACAGCGCGTTGCAGGTGGTCCGCTCGCCCGGAACCTTGTATCAGGAAGTCAACATGCGCGTTGACCAGGGCCCATTCGCGGATGTGCGCGTACGGCAAGCGATGAAGCTGCTGACGGACCGCAAGGCGATGGTCGACAACGCGCTGCGCGGGTACGGTTCGGTGGGCAACGACAACGCAGGCCGGTTCGCCCGGTACTTCGCCGACGACATCACTGCGGACTTTGACCCGGAGAAGGCCAAGTCGCTCCTGAAGGCATCAGGCAATGAGGGGATGCGGGTGGATCTTCCCGTTCCTGGGGGGACCTTCTATGCTGACTGGGCTGCCTTGTGGGCGAGTCAAGCAAAGGCTGCCGGCGTGCAGGTAAATCTGAAGACCACGAGCTTGGGTTCCTATTTCACGAGTGCAGGTGGCTTCCTCACCCGACCGTTCGCGACAGACGGGGGTACTACTTGGCCGTCGATGACGGTCACCGCGTTGGTGCTGCTGGCGAAGAACGCGCCCTATGGCGAAACGCACTGGGCCGATCAGCAAGGCGGGGCAGCCAAGTCCCGACTCATCGACCAGGCGATCGCGATGCAGGATTCGAGCCGGGCGACTGAGCTCTGGCACGAGGTACAACAGCAGCAGCAGACCGAGGGTGGGCAGCTCATCTGGGGGAATGCCGACTGGATCGACATCGCCTCTACCCGCGTCGGCGGACTCAAGCCCACACGGTCGGGACCTCTCAACGGGTATCAGCTGGCCGGTATCTGGAGAGCCTCCTGAGTGGGCAGATCGATGACGTCGTACTCGAACTCCGGCCCTGAGGGGGCCGAGGGGTTTGTCGACCAGGTCGAGGGTGAACCCCTCGGGTCGGCGGGGATGGTTGAGCTATCGCCACCAGCCTCCGGCCCCGGTGCGCCCGCCCGGGCCGGAGGACATCCCATCGCGTCCTATGTCCTCAGACGGATAGGAATGGGCGCGATATCGCTGGTGGTGGTGTCCTTCCTCATCTTTCTCGCCACGAATGCACTGCCGGGCAATGTCGCAGAAATGGTGCTCGGCAAGAATGCCTCTCCCGAGAGCATCGCTCAGCTGACCTCAAGGTTGGGTCTGGACCACGGGCTCATGGAGCGCTATGCGAGTTGGCTCTCTGGCGTCGTCACGCGATTTGACCTCGGCAACTCTGCGGTCGCGGTGAGCCTCAGCAGCCCGGATCCTTCCATCCTCTCGGCGATCAGCGAACCGCTCAAGAACAGTCTGGTCCTGGCCAGCGCAACACTTGTCCTCTTGGTTCCTGTTTCGCTCTTCCTCGGCACGCTGGCGGCCATCCGCGCCGGAAGGCCGGCGGACTATGCCATCTCCTACACATCACTGGTGATAGGCGCGATGCCCGAGTTCGTACTCGGCACCTTTCTCATCTTCGTGATGTTCACGGTGCTTGGCCTCCTGCCACCGGTATCGCTCGTATCGCCGGGTATGAGTCCTCTGGAGACCCCGAAGGTCCTGGTGCTGCCGGTATTGACCTTGCTGGGCGTGTCGATGGCGTTCTGCGCTAGGCAGGTGCGCGCGGGGGTGGTCCGGACGCTGAATGCCGAATACGTCATGATGGCTCGCCTGTCCGGCATCAAGGAAGCCCGGGTGATCTGGAAATATGCGCTGCGAAATGCCTTGGCGACGAGCGTTCAGACCTTCGGGCAGACGACGCAGTATCTTCTGGGCGGCATCATCGTCGTTGAGACCCTCTTCGGCTATCCGGGGATCGGGCGGGTGCTGGTGACGAGCGTGCAGCAACGGGACGTCACGGAGGTCCAGGGGATCACGCTCTTGCTCGCGGCGGTCTACATCGTGATTCAGATCGTCTCGGACGTGATGGTGTTGGTGCTCGTGCCCAAGCTCAGGACTGGTTCCAGATGATGCGTCGATCCGGAAGCACCCAGCGCACAGACCCGAACTCTCCACGTCGCAGGCGAAGGGGGATCTTGGGCTCCGTCCAGGGGAAGCTGGGCGTCGGGCTGCTGCTGTTCATGGTTCTTGTCGCCACGTGCGGTGGTCTGGTGGCGCCGCACTCGATCGCCGAGCCTGTCGGCCCGCCCGGCGTTGGGCCGACCGCCGGCCTGCCGCTCGGCACGGACTACCTGGGGCGCGACGTGCTGAGCCGCGTCCTGCAGGGCGGCATGAACGTCTTGGTCATATCCTCGTTGGCGGTGGGCGTCGCCTACGTGATCGGAACCGCAATCGGGTTGATCGCAGGGTCGAGCACCGGCCTGCTGGATCCGATTCTGATGCGTGCGGTCGACCTCGTGTACATCTTCCCCGCGATCCTGCTTCTGTTGGTGCTGCTCACCGGTGCCGGGAACAGCGACCGGGTGCTGGTCGTCGGCATCGTGTTGGTGACGACCCCCGGAATCGCGAGGGTCGTGAGGGCGGCAGCCCTCGAAGTGTCGACCACAGGCTTTGTGGAAGCTGCGATCGTGCGCGGCGAGTCGAAGGTGGCCGTGCTGCGGCGCGAAGTGCTGCCGAACATCATGCCGACGATCCTTGCCGATCTCGGCGTGCGGTTCAGTTCGGCCGTCATCTTGACGGCGAGCGTGACCTTCCTCGGGCTGGGCGCAAGCCCGCCGGCGGCGAACTGGGCGCTCATGATCTCGGAGAATCGAAGCGTCGTGGCGACCAATGTCTGGTCGCTGCTCGCGCCCGCGATCATGCTCGCCGCCTTGACCGTGGCGGTGAACCTGATCAGCGACGCCTATGTTCAAACCCGTCGATCGGGAGGACGCAAGTGACCACCGGACCGGAGCTTCTTCTGGAGATGTCCGAGCTGTCCGTGCAGCTGCGCGATGGGACGGCGATTGTCGAAGGTATCGACCTCAATCTGGCGCCGGGAGAAATCCTGGGCCTGGTCGGGGAGTCGGGTTCGGGCAAGACGACCGCAGCGCTCGCGCTCCTTGGTTATGCACAGCAGGGCACGGTCATATCGGGCGGAGAGTTGACGCTCGCAGGCAGGTCGATGCGCCAGGACGAGTCGATGCGGCCCGAGCGCGGCTCACGCATCGCGTATGTACCCCAGGATCCGAGCCGATCTCTCAACCCGCTGTTGCGTATTGCGGACTCGCTCAAAGAGGTGGTCCGGGCACACTCGAAGCGTTCGCTCACCAAAACGCAGGTCGTGGAGATCCTCGAGCGGGTCGGACTCTCGGATCCCGAGCGAATCGCCACGCGATACCCTCACCAGCTCTCAGGAGGCCAGCTGCAGCGGATCGCCATCGCGATGGCGCTCTCCTGCAATCCCTCCGTGGTCGTCCTCGACGAGCCGACCACCGGCCTCGACGTCGTGACGCAGGCGACCATCCTCGCGGAACTGCGTCGACTCCGCGACGAGTACGCCGTCGCAATGGTCTACATCAGTCACGACCTCGCCGTGATCGCACAGATCGCCGATCGGGTTGCCGTCATGTATGCCGGTGAAGTCGTCGAGGAAGGCCCGTGCGAAGAGGTTCTGCATTCGCCTCGGCATCCGTATACCCGTGGCCTGGTCGCCTCCATTCCCGACTACGCAAGCGGACGCGAACTGGTTCCGCTTCCCGGTGTGGCGGTCGGGGTGGGCGAACGCCCGGAAGGATGTTCGTTCGCGCCTCGCTGTGCGCTACGCACCGAGGACTGCCTTGCGCAGTCCCCTGCGCTGGCAGTGAAGTCGCGCGACCACCTCGTGAGTTGCTTCCACTCCGACCGCGTGACGCCGCTGGCCGACGACGTGGCGCGCGTCGTGGCCGCTCGGCGCAACGATGCGTCTGGGGGGCCTGTTCTGGAGGTGGATCACCTGCGGGCAGAGCACCGGAGCCGCCGGGAGACTGTCGTGGCGGCAGAGGATGTGAGCTTCGTGGTCGGCCGTGGCGAGTGTGTCGCCCTGGTCGGAGAGTCCGGAAGTGGAAAGACCACGATCGCGCGCACAATCGCCGGTCTGCACCCGGTGACCGCCGGCACCCTCCGCTTGGGCGGGGTGGACCTGCCCGCATCCGTCAGAAAGCGCAGCCGCCAGCAGCGCCGGCGAGTGCAGATCGTCTTCCAGAACCCCGCGGGAGCCCTGAACCCTGCTCACTCGGTTCGGGACTCGATCGCGCGCCCGATCCAGATCCTCCGCGACGACATCGCGCCATCCGGCGTGGATGCCGAGGTGGATCGCCTCCTCGAGCATGTGAGGTTGCCTCGGCGCGTGGCGGAAAGGTATCCGCGGGAACTGTCGGGCGGCGAGCGTCAGCGAGTGGGGATCGCGCGTGCGCTGGCGGCGCAGCCAGAGCTCATCCTGTGTGACGAGGTCACTTCGGCTCTTGACGTCTCGGTACAGGCAGCGGTTCTCTCACTTCTCGACGATCTGCGGGGCGAGTTCGGGCTGAGCATGCTGTTCATCACCCACGATCTGTCCGTCGCGCGCTCGATTGCCGATCGCATGGTTGTGCTGAACAAGGGTCGAATCTGTGACCAGGGTCAGACTCTCGATGTCCTCACCAAACCGACGGATCCCTATACGCAACGCCTCATTGCCGCCGCCCCGAGTCTCAGCCGGACGGTCGAGTCGTGGACGCGCGGAACCGGATCGAGGATCGATCCCCGAGCTGAGTGACTGCACCCGCGTACGAACCGCAGTTGTTCGGTCCCCCACGTGGGGGTCCTTTGTGAGGCTCCTGCCCGGCTGGTCTTTCGGGTGTGGAGACTGTTCACGACGAAGTCGGCGAGGGCCGTGGAGAAGGGCCGCACGACGCGCCCGACCGATGGTCTCTTCGTCCAGCCTGTGCGAAAGGGAAGATGCTGCGATGGCTCACCACTACTCTGCGAGTGGCTCGAGAGTCTCCGTCGGATCGCTCCTGGGTGTGCGCGGGGCGCCCAGCTCGGTCGACGTGGACAAGGTCGCGCTTCGTTGGGATGACACGGAGCGCACCTATGGCGAATTGAAGGCACGAGCCCAGTCGCTGGCCCGGTCTCTGCACGAGCGAGGCATCCGCCGGGGTCAGAGCGTGGTCGTTCATCTTTCCAACCGCGGCGAAACCCTCGAGTTGTACTTCGCCTGTGCCTACGCGGGGCTCAGCTTCGTTCCCACGAACTTCCGCTTCCTCGCGCCTGAGCTGGCCAGCGTCTGCGAGGACCTCCGGCCGGCTCTCATCATCACGCAGGCGAGATTCGCGAGTGAGGTGGACAAGGCCGTCGAATCGCTGACCGGCGACGTACCGATCGTGCTGCTCGGCGACGACGAGCCTGGCTCCGAGTACGACCTGATGGCGAGTGGAGATCCTCTGATGGATCCGGTGGCGCCGCACGACCCCCATCTGATCCTGTTCAGCTCGGGGACGACCGGTCGGCCCAAAGGTATTGCCATGAGCCACGACTCGATCCTCGGTTACGCGTTGCAGTGGACGGCCGCCTTTCCAGGGATCGACAAGAACATGCACACCCTCGTGGTGCCGCCGCTGTTCAATGCCGGGGGCATCAACGACCTGCTCCCTGCGACCTTCCTCAACGGCGGCGCCGTCACCGTCTTGCCGAGTGGGAACTGGAGTGCGGCGAGGATGGCCGATGTCACACGCAGCTACGGCGTGACTCACGCCGTCTGGTTCCCCACCATGCTGCGGCCGATCCTGGATGCCGGCGACGAGGCCATCGCCAGGTTCGCGAGTATGCGATCGATCATCGTGGGCGGCGAGCATTGCACGGCCGCCCTACTCGAGGAGTTGCGCGCGGCCTTCCCGAACGCTGCAGTGACGAATACCTATGGCCTCACCGAGGGTGGCTTGGTGGCTCTTCTTCCCCACGAGGAGTTCGAGGCCCATCCGGACTCGGTGGGACGAGTGAGTCCCGGGGGACAGGGGCTGGAGATCAGACTCGCCGACGGCGCCATCGCGCCGCCTGGTGTCGTAGGCGAGATCTGGACGACCTCTCCCTATCTGCCCGAGGGCTATTGGAATGCCCCGGACCTGAACGCGGAGTCCCATGTCGACGGATGGCTGAAGACCGGGGATCTCGGGCGCGTGGACGTCGACGGCTACCTGTACATCGAGGGCCGCTCGAGGGACGTCATCATCTCGAAGGGACAGAATGTCTACCCGGCAGAGATCGAAAGCGCACTGATGACGATTCCGGGCGTCGCGGAGTGCGCGGTCGTGGGCCTCGCCGACGAAGAGTACGGCGAGAGTCCGTGCGCCGTGATCGTGGCCCGGGCGGGTGAGACCCTGACCGAGGAGACGATCAGATCGGAGCTCTCGTCCCGCATCGCTGCATACAAGCGGCCCCGCCGGGTGGTGTTCATGGATTCCCTCCCGATCAGTGCCGCCAACAAGGTCCTGAAGAGGACCTTGGTCGAAGTCTTGACCGAGAGGTTCGGGCTGACCCCGAAGCACTGAAGGAGATGGGGCTGGAATCGCGTCCCCCAGTCGGGGCGAAAACGCCCCGACTTTGTTCCGCCGGCCGGTCCGGCATGAATGTTGGATGACGACAATTACTCCGAAAGAGAGCTGATCATGGTTGGTCCAGAGATTTGTGAAGACCTCGAGCTCACTGTCGAGGATGGTGTCGCGCACATTGCGCTCAACCGTCCCGACAAGCTCAATGCGTTGACCCGGCCGGTGATCACATCGTTCGAGCAGGTTCTGCGATGGGCTTCCGTCGCGCCCGAGGTCCGAGCCATTCTCATCTCTGGCAAGGGACGTATGTTCTGCGCTGGAGACGACCTCGGTGGCCTGTCCGACGTCTACGGTGCTGCCCCGTCGGAAGCTAGTGAGGTCTATCAGGGGCCCTATCCGCTCATTCAGCGGATGCTGGTCACCCGGAAGCCCATCGTGGTCGCGGTGCAGGGAGGCGCCTATGTGGCCGGCCTCGACCTTGCTCTGGCCGGTGACTACCGGGTCGGTTCGACCAGGACCAAGCTCGGCCCGGTCGCGATGACTCTCGGTGCCGCCGGCGGCATGGTCATGCTGCCGATGTACGTCAGCATCGGGGCCGCCCGCAGGATGGTTCTACGCGGCGAGCCGATCTCCGCCGACGAGGCGCTCCGTCTAGGTCTTCTGGACGAGTTGGTTCCCGAGGAGGAGATCCTCGACCGGGCTCGGGAGGTCGCACGAGAGTGGGCTCAGGGTCCGACGCTCGCCTATGGAGCGGTCAAGAGCGCCTTCCTCGCGATGACGGGCATGTCGACGTTGTCGGCACTTGAGATGGAGCAGGACTACGCGATGGCTAGCTATGGCACCGAGGATCAGAAAGAGGGCGCCGCAGCCTGGGCTGAGCAACGGAAGGCCGTCTTCGTCGGCAGATGAGGGCCGCGCGGGTCCAGCCCCGTTTCTTGGCTGCCCGCGAAGTCGAGGGAATGAAAGACAGGTAGGTAGTGGCATGCGTGGGGTCGGGTATCGCACGTTCGCAGATTCTGATGTCTCGGTTGCCTGGATCCTGGGCGGCGAGAGCTTGCCCAGTAGCCTGGATCCCGATGCTCCAGCTCTCGTCTGGCTGGACGGCGAGGTGACGTACGCCGAACTGAGACGTTCCGCGCTCGCTCTGGCCCGGTCACTCCGGAATGCCGGTCTCGAACCTGGTGACACGGTGCTGTGCCACCTGTTCAATCGCGGAGAGACATTCCAGATTTATTTCGCGTGTGCGTACGCCGGGCTCACTCTTGTGCCGGCCAGCTTCCGGCTCACGGAGGAAGAGCTCGCACACGTGGTCAGCGAGAGCCGTGCGCGCGTCATCTTCACCGAGTCGGAGCTGGTAGGGACCGCTCGATCGGCGGCGGTGCTTGCCGGCGAGGGCCCGCGCATCATCGAACTCGGTTCGACGACACCAGGCCCACACTTCGAGAAGATGCTCGAGGGCCCGCCTCTCCCAGGTCCCTTCGTCACCTGCGACCCGCACCTGGTCATGTTCTCCTCCGGCAGCACCGGTGAGCCCAAGGGCGTGATGATGAGCCATGCGAGCATCGTCAGGTACGCCTTCATCCAGACCTTGGCCTACCCCGGTTACCGAGCGGGGATGCGCCTGCTCAACGTGCCGGCCATGTTCAATGCCGGCGGGATCAACGAGATCTGCATTCCGACCTTCCTTGCGGGCGGAACCGTGTTCATTCTCCCAAGTCGCGGCTGGACGGCGGAAGGGATGATCGAGCTCATCGAGCGGTGGGGGATCACGCACACGGTCATCTTTCCAACGATGTTCTCGGCATTGTTCGCCGCAGATAGTGAGCGACGTGCGGCGCTGAGTTCACTTGAACTCGTGATCACCGGGGGTGAAGCCTGTCCGCCAGCGCTGATGGAAGGCTTCCGTGAGCGCTGGCCACATGTCGAACTGCTCATCGCCTACGGCTTGACCGAGGGTGGGCTGGTCTCACTCATGTCAGGCGAGGAAGCGATCGCCAACCCATTGTCGGTCGGTCGCTCCGCTGTCGGGTCAGTCTTCCGCATCGGTGACGACGAGGCGAAGCCGCTTCCGCTCGGAGATGTCGGGGAGGTCTGGGTGGCATCGGACTCGCTCGCGATGGGCTATTGGAATGCGCCCGAACTTGACGCCACGGCCTTCCGCGACGGTTGGTTCAGGACCGGTGACCTCGGCCGTGTCGATGACAGGGGATATCTCTACCTCGAGGGACGGTCGCGCGACTTGATCATCTCCAAAGGTCAGAACATCTTCCCGGCCGAAATCGAAGCAGCGTTGCTTCGGCATCCAGGAATCCGGGGATGCGCGGTTGTGGGAGCACCCGATACTGAGTTCGGTGAGGCGGTCGTGGCCTTCGTGGTACTTGCGTCCGGCATCTCACTCACGGCCGATGATGTGAGGGCGATAGTTACTGAATCAGTCGCGTCGTACAAGAAGCCACATCACGTCATCTTCATCGACGCACTCCCGATCGGAACCAGCAACAAGGTGCTCAAACGCGACCTGGAGGAGCTCGCCGCCGAGTCGGTCGCCGACCGGTTGCGTCCGTACGACCGCAATGGGTTGACCATCAAGCTGCAGCCACGCAGCAGATGACTACGGATGCCATGGCTCTTCATCCCCCAGGCGGCTACACCTCCTCGGCAGGATGATCGGTCGGCACGGACGCGAGCGATGCTCGATCCACAAGTTGGCCGGCGACCAGGAGCTCGATGGGCTCGGCGGTCCGGGCCACCTCAACAAAGTATCGGCGGTGGTGTTGCCGAGACCAACGCGTGAGGAGATCACATGCATACGGCATTCCAGTTGGCCGAGGAACAGTTCGGCATCGAGATCGACGGAAGACAGGCCACGCGCGCCGATGTCTTTCCCGAGTGGGGCGACTATGACCGGGTCGGAGTGATCGTCGACCGGCCTTTGGGTGCCATCGGATGTTCGCTGCTCGCCCAGCTCTCCATCACCTCCTTCTACGACCGCCGGCCGAGCCGCCGCGATGTCGTCGTCTACCCGGAGTTGTATTTCTTCCATGTGGGGCAGAGATTCGGCAACCATGGGTATTACGACCTCTACCCCCCGAGGAAGGAGGTCGTCACCTCACGCGACCCGGCCGAAGTGCTCGAGGCGATCAACGACCGGGCGATCACGCGGCTCGTCGTCGTCGACGGTGCGCCCCGGCGAACGATTCATCACCACACCGAGCCGGCGAGCACTGCTGATCGAGTGGTCAGCGCCTATGCCTACGACCCGTCAGGGCGTGTCGCGGATGCCGACATCCGTATCGCGGCGCTCCACAAGGCGACGACGGCGAACACGTCGATCATCTTGCGACCAGGTGCGAGCTATGCCGAGCAGATGCGTGTCCGCACCGAGCTTGCGACCGCTCGTGGCACGCGTTACGCGATGCCTGACGACGAGGTATCGCTGACTGACGACTACCTCTCCGATGACGTGCCCGATTCGGCGCGAGAGGCGATCCTCGCCCAGAGGGAGTCGATCAGTGCCGATGGGCTGCCCGTTGAGACATACCGTCGAGTTTCTGTCGAAGACGCGATGCGCATGTTGGGCAGTGCCGGCGACGACCCCGGGAGCGGCCTCCAGCAATGAAGCAATGTGCCCGGCAAGAGATCGGATCTCTTGCCGGGCACATTCGGCTTTCGGGCTGCTCAGTCGACGATTGCAGTGGCGGTCAACTCGACCAGGGCATCCGGGTGGCCGAGGGCTTGAACCCCGATCACCGCCAGGGCGGTCGGCTTGACTCGAAGGTCGCTGGCCGCGGCGCCGTATCCGGTGAAGGTCTGCTCCTGTGTCGTCGGGTCGAGACCGACGATGTACACCGTGATGTTGGCTAGGTCGTCGGCCTTGCCGCCCGCTGCCTCAAGCGCGATGACCAGGTTTCGCAATGCCGCCTCGCCCTGGGCGTTGTAGTCGTCGGGTGCGACGATGGCGCCCGCCGGGTCGAGGGCGATTTGTCCGCCGACATGGATCAAGGTCGATCCGGTGGCTGCGGTGGCGTGTGCATAGCCGTGCGCCGGGGCGAGGCCCTCGGGTCGGATTCGGCTGATGGTCATTGCTGGTCTCCTTGGTATGAGCGGGTCGAAGTCGCGGTCATTGCGCCGTATAGCCGCCGTCGACGACGAGTATCTGGCCGGTCATGAAGTCGGATCCGGGAGATGCCAGGAATACGGCCGCAGAGGCGATTTCCTCGGGCTGGCCGATACGGCCGACTGGTGTCGACCGGCGCATGTACTTGGCGATGGCTGGATCTGCCAGCGCGGGGGCGAGCATCTCGGTCTCCACGAAGCCAGGCGCCAGGGCGTTGACCTGTACGTTCTTGCGCGCCCACTCCAGAGCGGTAGCGCGGGTGAGGCCGATCAGACCGTGCTTGGCGCTGACGTACGCGACATCGTCGGGCACGGCGACAATGCCCAGCATCGACGAGATGTTGATGACCTTGCCGCCTCCATCGGCCTTCAAATGAGGAGACGCTGCCTGTGTCATCAGGAAACAGGACTGGAGGTTGAGCTCGAGGACTCGTTGCCATGTGGCCAGTTCCGTCTCCTCGATCGGCGACTCGTGGTCGTCGGCGGCATTGTTGACGAGGATGTCGATCCCGCCGAGCCGGGTACTGGCCTCGTCGACGGCTTGCACGATCGATTCGGGGGAGCGGAGGTCGGCGACCAGTACGTCGATGCTGCCGGCCAGATCCTTCGCCGTGGCCTTCGTTTCTGCCAGGCTCTCCGCGCTTCGGGCGACGGCGAGGACGGATGCGCCGCGTCGCGCGAATGCGGTGGCGATGGCCCGACCGATGCCCCGGCTTGCACCAGTGACCAAGGCCCGCCGACCGGAGAGGTCGAACTCATCATTGGGACAGTTCGTAACTGAGGTCATGGGTCGGGTGTTCCTTCCGTTTCGCTGCGCGAGCCTTCGCGGGCCGCGGAGAACCGATTGTGGGGTTCGTCAGGTCCGCAGTGGCTCGTGCTGTGGGGAGAAGCACCCAGTCGGGCGGGAACGGATTTCCGGTGGCTCCCCCGAACGGGCGTGATCGGCCGGGCGAGAGCCGATTCTCATCGGGGCTCGACGAGACTGCGCCGGAAGCCACGTCCCAGCGAGGAAGTCGTGACCCGAGACGCGTACGAAGAGGGCGTGCGTCAACGCCCGGATTCGACCGACGATGCTCTCGTAAAACGGTCGGCACTCGTGGGGGTGTGTCTGCTGTTCTGTTCCACACTGCTGTTCGGCAGTACTCCCGCGGTGGTAACCCGGTTGCGCGGTGGCATGACGCTGGCCGAGTTGTTGACC
>JASLCW010000313.1 GCA_030151765.1 Marmoricola sp. | reverse complement strand
CACGGGTGAGCGCAGCCGCACGCCACGTGCTGGCGAGCTCGCGGATCACGCTGCCGCCGGCGGCCCGGGCGGACATCGCCTCCGGGCAGGTGCACGACAGCGCGCTCGAGGCCATGCTGGCGGTGTCCCGCCGCTGGACGATCGGCATCAGCGTGGTCCGGAGCGGGCATCCGATCTTCGTCTTCGGCACCGACCGGCGCAGCGATCATCCACAGGGTCGAGCCTTCGACACCTGGCAGATCGGGGGTCAGCCGGTGGTGCGCCCCTCGACGCCACGGTCGCTGATCACGTCGTACATGGAGGCGCTGGCCGCGGCGGGCTCCTACAACGTCGGCGGCCCGGTCCTGCTCGGTGCGGCCCCGCAGTACTTCAGCGACCGGACCCATCATGACCACGTGCATGCCGGCTTCCTGGCGTGAACGGGCCGGCACGGTATCGAGTGAAGCAATAAGCTTCATTTCTTCAATATGAAGCTCCTGCTGGTCTCCTGATCTCAGGTTGCTTGGATACGGTGCCGCCTGTGTGGAGCAGGGGGAAAGGTCAGGTTGCGGTCGTCGCCGGTTGCCTCGTGCTGCTGGGCGCCGCGCTCGGGACCGAGCAGGCCGTCGCGACCGGTGGGCGCATTGTGCGCGTGACCGGCTTGTCGCGGCACGCCGAACCGACCTGGGGCGGTGACTGGATCACCGTGCGTGGATCCGGCTTCGCCCAGACCGGTCGCCGGGCGGTCGCGGCCGTCTACTTCGGTCGCTATCGCGCGGCGTACACCCGGGTGCTCGACGACCACACCATCCGGGCGAAGGATCCCGAGGTCGACGGTGCTCGCAAAGTCGTCGCCGTGACGGTGAGACTGCGCAATGGCAAGCGGGCCAAGGCGACCGCGGCGGGCCGGTTCGTCTTCACCGTCCCGACGGTCCGTACCCCGATCCACAACGGCATGTCCACGCTGCAGTCCCGCGCTCGGGGCAAGAAGGTGATCCGCCGGGTCCGCGCCCTTGCTCCGCTGACCATCGCACCCCGGTCGCGGTCGTGGACACCGGCCGAAGGTGTCTCCGCGGTCGCTCGCGCCAAGCGCTGGCTCGGCATGCCCTACACGTGGGGCGGTGGCGATGCCTCCGGCCCCACCAAGGGAAGCCCCTATGGCAACGGGCTCCTCGGTCGCTTCAACGCGATGTACCAGGGCTTCGACTGCTCGGGACTGGTGGTCCACGCGTGGGCGCCGTACCTGGCCCTGCCGCACTACTCCGCGGCCCAGTACACGGCCGCCGGGTCCTTCCACCCGACGATGGACGAGCTCCAGCCCGGCGACCTGCTCTTCTTCTCCGGCGGACGACGAGTCATCGATCATGTGGTCGTCTACGCGGGTGCCGGAAAGGTGATCCAGGCACCGCAGTCGGGACACGTCGTCGAGGTAAGTTCGCTCGCGGACGTCCGGCAACTGGAGCCCCGCTACCTGGGTGCGACGCGTCCCGCCTCCACCGGTGACGTCGGCGCCGCGCCCACGATCACCGCGCTGTCGACGGACCACGGCAGCGCCGGTACCTCGGTGACCGTCGAGGGTGCCGACCTGGCCACCACCTCGCGGATCCGCTTCGGCACGAGCGCGACCTATGCCGTCACGGTCGTCTCGGACTCCGAGGTCCGCGTCATCGTGCCCGCGGGCATCTCCGGAAGCGTCTCGGTACGGCTGGGCAATGCGTGGGGTGTGTCGCCGGCCTCGGCGTCCACCCGGTTCACCGTGACTCCCTGATCAGTCCACGTTCTCGCGGACCCAGTCCCCCAGCACGCGGGCACTGGCATCGACGACGTCGAGCCACTCGAGAGCGCTCTCGTCGGCGCTGTCCGAGACGTGCTTCACCAGCGTCAGCGGTACGCCGTACGCCCGGCAGGCCCAGGCGACCGCGTAGCCCTCCATGTCGACGAGATGCGCCACCGCGGCCAGGCGATCGCGTACGACCGGGTCGCTCACGAAGACATCGCCGGAGGCGAGCGCCACCTCGGGATCGCCCTCCGTCGCGAGCCATTCGAAAGGGTCGTAGCCGAGCACGCGCAGCGCGTCGGCGGAGATCTCGTGGTTGAAGACCCGACCCGGCAGGAAGAGCCCGGTGAGCCCCTCGCGCAGCGCACCGGCAGTGCCGACGTTGACGACACGAGTGATCCCCGGCGTCTCCGCGAGCGCTCTCGAAACCGCGCTGGCGGCGGCGGTCTTGCCGATGCCGCAGATCACCAACGGCAGGTCCGGAAGGTGCGCGGCCTCGGACTCCGTGGCCGCGACGAGAAGCGTGGTCACCAGCCCGCCGGCAGCGGCCGGCCCTCGTTGTACCCGGCGGCGGACTGGATGCCGACCACGGCACGATCGGCGAAGTCGGCGAGATCGCGGGCACCGGCGTACGTGCAGGAGGAACGGACCCCCGAGCAGACCTCGTCGATCAGGTCCTCGACGCCGGCGCGCTGCGGGTCCAGGAACATCAGCGAGGACGAGATGCCCTCTTCGTAGAGCGCCTTGCGGGCACGCTCGAAGGTCGACTCGGCCGAGGTGCGGTTGGCGACCGCGCGCGCCGAGGCCATCCCGAAGCTCTCCTTGAAGGCCCGGCCGTCGCTGTCCCGCTGCAGGTCCCCGGGGGACTCGTAGGTGCCGGCGAACCAGGAGCCGACCATCACCGCGGAGGCGCCGGCGGCCAGGGCGAGCGCGACATCGCGCGGATGCCGTACGCCGCCGTCCGCCCAGACGTGCAGCCCACGGGAGCGGGCCGCGTCGACGCAGTCGAGTACGGCGGAGAACTGCGGGCGCCCGACACCGGTCATCATCCGCGTCGTGCACATCGCACCCGGGCCGACCCCGACCTTGATGATGTCCGCTCCGGCGGCGCCGAGATCGGCGACCCCCTCGGCAGAGACCACATTGCCGGCGACCACCGGCACCTGCGGCTCCTGTGCGCGGACCTGCTCCAGGGCGGTGAGCATGCGCTCCTGGTGGCCGTGAGCGGTGTCGACGACGAGCGTGTCCACCCCGATCTCGAGCAGCCGCCTGGTCTTCGCGGCGACATCGCCGTTGACGCCGATCGCGGCAGCGACCCGGAGGCGCCCCTGCGCGTCGAGGGCAGGTCGGTAGATCGTGGAGCGCAGCGCGCCGGTGCGGGTCATGAGTCCGACGAGGGCGCCGTCAGCGGCCACGACCGGGGCGAGTCGATGCCGGGTGGAGGCGAGCGCATCGAAGGCGCCGGCGGCGTCGACCGATTCGGGCAGCGTGACGATGTCGGAGGTCATCACCTGACCGACCTGCGTGAAACGGTCCACGCCCGTGCAGTCCGCCTCCGTGACCACCCCGACCGGACGGCCGTCGGCGACCACCACGGCGGCCCGGTGGGCGCGCTTGGGCAGCAGTGCCAGTGCATCGCTGACCGTCTGGTCGGGCGACAGCACGATCGGCGTCTCGAAGAGGGGGTGCCGTGCCTTCACCCAGTGGACGACCTCGGCGACCACGTCGAGCGGGATGTCCTGCGGGAGTACGGCGAGACCACCCCGGCGCGCGATCGTCTCCGCCATCCGGCGTCCGGAGACGGCGGTCATGTTGGCCACGACCAGCGGGATGGTCATGCCGGTCCCGTCCGGAGTGGACAGGTCGACGTCGTACCGGGAAGCGACCGCGGAGCGGCTCGGGACCATGAAGACGTCGTCGTAGGTCAGGTCGTAAGCGGGGGCCTGCTCATGTAGAAAGCGCACGTCGAGCCAATGTACTGGCCCAACGCGCGCTTCCGTGAGGGTGTGTGACTACTTCAGCTCGGACGAGCTGAGCCCCAGGACCCGACGAGCCACGATCAGCTGCTGGATCTGCTGGGTGCCCTCGAAGATGTCGAGGATCTTGGAGTCGCGGGCCCACTTCTCGAGCAGCTC
>JASLCW010000039.1 GCA_030151765.1 Marmoricola sp. | reverse complement strand
CGCGTCGAGGGCGGCGACGTTGCCGGAGCCTTCCCAGATGGAGAGCAGCGGGAGCTCGCGATAGATCCGGGCCATGTCGAATTCCTCGATGTAGCCGTTGCCGCCGAGGCACTCAAGGGCCTCGTTGGCGAGGACGGGGCCACGCTTGCAGACGTAGTACTTCGTCGCGGCCAGCGCCAGGCGGCGTAGGGCGGCCTCACCAGCATCGCCGTGGATCGCGCGGTCGTTGGCGCCGGCGAGGCGCATCATCGCGGTGGTCGCGGCCTCGGACTCGATCGCCAGGTCGGCGAGGACGTTGCGCATCAGCGGCTGGTCGATGAGCAGCTTGCCGAAGGCAGCACGATGGCGTGCGTGGTGGGCGGCCTGGACCAGCGCCGAACGCATGCCGGAGGCGGAGCCGATCACGCAGTCGAGGCGGGTCATGTTGACCATCTCCACGATGGTCTTGACGCCCTTGCCCTCCTCGCCGACGAGCCAGCCGAGGGCGTTCTCGTATTCGATCTCGGACGACGCATTGGACTTGTTGCCGAGCTTGTCCTTGAGCCGCATGAAGCGGATCGCGTTGGCATCACCGCCGGGCAGCACCCGCGGCAGCAGGAAGCACGACAGGCCGCCGGGCGCCTGGGCGAGGGTCAGGAACATGTCGGACATCGGCGCCGAGGTGAACCACTTGTGGCCCACGATCCGATAGGCGCCTGCCTCACCGGGGATCGGCGTGGCCGTGGTCGTGTTGGCCCGGACGTCGGAACCGCCCTGCTTCTCGGTCATCGACATGCCCGCGATCAGGCCGCGCTTGGTCTGGGGGTCGCGCAGACCGAAGTCGTACTCCCGATTGGTGAGCAAGGGCTCGAAGCGCGCGGCCAGCTCAGGGTTCGCGCGCAGTGCGGGCACCACGGCGTAGGTCATGGAGATCGGGCAGCCGTGACCGGCGTCGACGTTCCAGGAGTAGAACTTCGCGGCGCGCGCGACGTGGGCACCCGGACGGTCGTCGGCCCACGGTGCGGCGTGGATGCCGTGACTCACGGCGGTCTCCATGAGTCGGTGGTACGCCGGAACGTAGTCGATCTCGTCGATGCGACGGCCGTAGCGGTCGTGGGTGAGCAGACGCGGCGGGACGCGCTCGGCGAGGCGCCCCCAGTCCATCGCCTCCGCCGTGCCGGCGAGACGACCGACCGCCCGGATCTCGTCCAGCGCCCAGGCCGCACCCTCGCGCTCGATGCCTTCGAGCAGGGCGGGATCGGCGGAGGTGTCGTGGCCGACGAGCGGCGGGACCTGATTGAGGATCTCGTGGGTGCTGGTCATGTCGCTCATTCCTCGTTCGTCGGCTGGTGGGGCTGGTTGGTGACGTTGCTGGTCGCGGGTCCGCCGTCGTCGTACGGCACACCGTCGCGCTCACGCACGGCCTGACGGAAGCCCGCCTCGGCGGCGCGCTGCTGGAAGGCGTAGCCCTCACGCGTGTGGCGGGAGATGCCGTCGAAGACGACGCTGATCATCTGGCTGTTCTGCACGCCCTGAGCGAGCAGGGCGGAGTTGAGGGCGAGCTTGACCATCATCAGCTGGTTGAGCGGCATCGCGGCGATCCGCTGCACGAGGTGCTCGGTGCGCTCGTCGAGCTCCTCGGGCTCGGGCGCCTCGATGGCAAGTCCCCAGTCGGCGGCCTCGCGGCCGGTCAGGGTGTCACCGGTGAGCAGCAGTCGCTTGGCTCGCTGGTCGCCGAGACGGTGAGCCCACAGGCCGGCGCTGGGAACGCCCCAGACGCGGGTGGGCGGATAGCCGATCTTGGCGTCGGCGGCGATCACGATCTGGTCGCAGTGCAGCGCGATGTCGGTGCCGCCCGCGACGCAGAAGCCATGGATCTTCGCCACCGTGGGCTTGTTGGCGTGCAGCAGGCTGGCGAAACCCTTCGTGAAGCGGCTCATCATCGCGTAGTCGACCATCGGGTCCCAGGTCCCGGCGGGATCATGGTTGAGCATCTGCACGGTCGGGTCGAGGACGGTGCCCTCGCGCGGCGCTGCGCCGGCCATCTGCCCGTCCATCAACCCTTCGGCGCTGGCGGCGAGGTCGTAGCCACCACAGAATCCCTTGCCCCGCCCACTCAGCACGATGACGTGCACGCGCGGATCGAGGTCGGCGCGCTCCACGGCATCGGCCAGCTCGATGGGGGTGTCCGGGGTGATCGAGTTGCCCTGCTCGGGGCGGTTGAAGGTCAGCCGCGCGACCCGACCGTCGACCTCATAGGTCAAGGTCCGGTATGCCGGCGCATCGCCCGCGACGGCCGCCGCGGCGCGGTAGGGCGAATCGAGTCCCTCGGTGACGGCGCGCCGCCACGGAGCCTGATCGGTCATGGCAATGACATTACACATGCGACAACGGTTGTGTCGATATATGTAACGATGCGAGACTGCGCCCGTGCCCGACATCGCCCCTCTCTCTGCGCGCTCGGTGATGCTCAGCCTGCTGCTGGGCTCCCACCCGGACCGGATGTCTGCGGCCGAACTCGTCCGCGCCGCGGAGCACTTCGACATCCCCGCCGCCACTGCCCGCGTCGCCCTCACCCGCGCCGTCGCGGCCGACGACCTGCGTCGCGAGGACGGCGACTACGTGCTCGGCGAACGTCTGGCGGCCCGTCAACGCCATCAGGACGAGGCGGTCCTGGACGCCGAGACCCACTGGGACGGCGATTGGGAGATGGCCGTCGTGGTCGTCGCCGGACGCAGCGGATCGGAGCGGGCCGCGCTGCGGGAGCGGCTGTCGTCGTACCGGCTGGCGGAGATGCGTGAGGGCGTCTGGACCCGGCCCGCCAACCTCCGCCGCGCCAAGGGGTACGCCGACGAGGCGGTCCTCTCCACGTTCACGGCTGTGCCGGACGAGGATCCCCGCACGCTAGCGGCGAGCCTGTGGGACCTGCACGGCTGGGCCGCCGAGGGCGTGCGGCTTCTCGAGGACCTGGCGACCACGATCGCGCCCGCACCCCGGCTCACCGTCGCGGCGCACGTGGTCAGGCATCTCGCGGCAGACCCACTCCTGCCCGCCGCCCTGCTGCCGAAGGGCTGGCCGGCGAGCACCATGCGGTCGGCGTACTCCGCCTATCAGGAAGAGCTGCGGGACCTGGCGTTCACGGACGCTTGAGCGACAGGCACCGCAGACCGCAGGCTCAGACCAGACCGTCGGGCAGGTCTGCACCTGTTTCGAAGAAGGCGAGGAGTCGCTGGGCGCGGGCAGCCGCGTCGACGACCAGCTCGACGTCGTCGGCGAGGTCAGCGGTCACCGGCTGCCCGGCGCTGTCCCGATCACCATCGGCAGGCCCGAGGGTGCGCGCATGCAGCTCGACCAGCAGGGACTCGCGGTCCAGGCCGCGCAGCGCGAAGAGCACCAGCGGATCGGCGTCGACCAACCAGCCGGCCTGGATCAGCACGGCGACCGCGTGCGGACACGGGTCGAGGTAGTGCGGGCAGGTGCAGGTCGCGGTGAACTCCCCGCCGTAGGGCAGGAGCTCGACCCCGACCTCCTCGGTGTGCTCGACGAACTCGAACGACAACGTCCCAGCGAGGAGGTCGGCGATCCGGCCGGACTCCGCCGCCACCACGTCGACGAGCGCCCTCCGCCCGGAGGGATCGAGTGTGGGCAACGCGATCTCCACCGTCCACGCGTCGTCCCCGTCGCGACAGGCCGCCAGTAGCGAACCCGCGTCAACCGTGATCCCACCGACGTCGCCGCGGCGCGCATGGCTGCGCCCCGGCTTGAGCTCCGCCTCCGAATAGGCGGCCTCCTCGACCGCCCGCTGCCAGGCCTTGCCCCACCAGGTGCGGACGCCGCGCGACGGTGCTGCCTGTCGGGTGAAGGTGACGCGCATCAGCTCGTGCACCGCCTCGTCCTGGGACCGACCACCGACAGCCGTGAGTTAACGTGGCACGAGTGACGGTTGCTTGGGAGAACGACACGAAACGCGAACGCGGACTGGACGCGCATCGAGCACGCCTGCATCGACGACGAGCACGCTTCCTGGATCTCCACGACTTCACCTCCGGGCACGGCTTGGAGATCGGACCGCTTGATTCCGCAATCTCCGACAGGGCCGTCGATGACGTGATGTACGTGGACATCTTCGACTCCGCCGGCCTGCGCGAGCACTATGCGAACGACCCGAATGTCCACCTCGAGCTGATCCCCGATGTCGACTTCCCGCACTACGTCGGCGGCGAGTTCCGTGACCTCGCGACCGCGGCCGCCCCGGGCGCGCCCTTCGACTGGGTCATCGCATCCCACGTGATCGAACACATCCCCGACTTCGTCAGCTGGCTCCAACAGATCGCCGGACTCACCGCTGCCGGTGGCGCGCTGCTGCTCGCCGTACCCGACCGACGCCACACCTTCGACCGGCACCGCCCGCCCACGACGGTCGGGCAGGCGCTCGAAGCTCATGAGCTCGGGCACACCAGGCCCGGGACCCGGGCCCTTCATGACTTCCCGGCAACCGTGATCCGGATGACCCCTCGAGACCTCGGGCGTCGCAAGCCCATTCCCGGGAAGGAACGTCGTGTCCACCCTGATCTCACCGAGGCGATCCGGCAGGTCGAGCGCGGCCGAGCGGGCGAGTACGTCGATTGCCACGTGTGGCTGTGGACGCCGACCGACTTCCTCCATCAGATCCAGGAGCTCCGCGAACTCGGCGTGATCGACTGGTTCGTCGAGACGATCGCCCCGCAGAGCCGGAAGGCCGGGGAGTTCCTGGTCGTGCTGCGCAGGGCTGCCGACGGACAGGCCCCTGACGGACTGACGGAGCCCGACCCGGGCACCGACCTTCCGGGCTGGCTGCATGACGAGATCTCTCCGTTCCAGGAGGAGATCGTCAGGCTGGAGGGTCGGGTCGCACGCCTTCAGGGTCGGGTCGAGAACCTGAGGGAGAAGGCGGGAGATCTCGAGGCGGAGGTCGAGCGGCTGCGCCGACGCAGCCCTCGTGGACTGGCTCGCCGGGTGCGGGACAGGGTACGTCGTCAGAGCTGATCACCGCCCCCGGCCGGCTCGCCGGCGGCTGGCTCGCCAGCTGCCTCACGTGCCTGTCGCCGCAGCGTCACGAGGTCGCGCAACTCCTCGTTGCTGAGCTCGGTGAGGGCGGCGTCGCCCCGGGCGAGCACGGCGTCGGCCAGTTGGCGCTTGCGGTCCAGGAGTTGGGCGACCCGTTCCTCGATCGTGCCGCGGGTGACCATCCGGTGCACCTGCACCGGCCGGGTCTGCCCGATCCGATAGGCCCGGTCGGTCGCCTGCTCCTCGACGGCCGGGTTCCACCAGCGGTCGAAGTGGATGACGTGGTCGGCGCGGGTCAGGTTGAGGCCGGTGCCGCCCGCCTTGAGCGACAGCAGGAAGACGGGGGCCTCGCCGTCCTGGAATCGGCGCACCATCGCCTCCCGGTGGGCGACCGGAGTGCCACCGTGCAGGAACTGGTGCGCCACCCCGAGCGAGGTGAGGTGCTGCTCGATCAGCCGCGCCATGGCGACGTACTGGGTGAAGACCAGGACCGCACCGTCCTCGGAGAGCACCGTGGCGAGCAGTTCCTCGAGCAGCTCGAGCTTCTCGGCGCGACCGGTCAACCGCACCGCGCCGGACTGCTTGAGGAACTGGGCCGGATGGTTGCAGATCTGCTTGAGGCCGGTCAGCAGTGCGAGCACGAGCCCCCGACGGCTGTCCTCGTCGGCACGTTCGATCCGCTCCATCGTGTCCTTGACGAACGCCTCGTAGAGCACCACCTGCTCGCGCGTGAGACCGAGCAGGTGGTCGGTCTCCGTCTTCGGCGGCAGCTCGGGCGCGATCCCGGGATCGGACTTGCGACGGCGCAGCAGGAACGGGCCGATCAGATCGGCGAACTGACGGGCTTTCGTGGGCTCCGCGCCCGATTCGATGGGCGC
>JASLCW010000028.1 GCA_030151765.1 Marmoricola sp. | reverse complement strand
GCCCGGGAAGTCGTCGCGCAGGCAGTCAGCGGCCTGCAGCACCAGTGCGGTCTTGCCGACGCCCGCGGCACCGAGGACTCGTCCCGAGCCGCCGCGTCCCTCGAGGGTGGCTGCCACCAAGCCGTCGAGCGCACCGAGTTCCCGGTCGCGCTCGACCAGGGTCGGCGGCGCTGCGTTCTGCACCCGTCAACGGTAGTGGGCCAGCGGCCCTTCCTTGACGTGATTCCGGCGACAGATCTCGGGGTGCTTCCCTGAGGACTTGCCGGCCGGACGCAGCGACGCTAGGTGAATGACTCGGCGCTCCCTGTCCGCACTGGTGTGCGCGGCCACCCTCCTCGGCGGATCGTTCGCGATCGCCGGCACCTCGAATGCCACCCCGGCTGACAACACACCGGGTGGGGCACAGGTCGGCGACATCACCTTCTGGGCTCCGGGAGTGACCTCGTCGTCCTTCACCGACGTCGGCCAGACCGGTCCCTCCGGGGACGTCTACACGTACACGGTGTCCCGCCGGTACGACAGCGCGACGATCCTCTCGACCACCGGAACCGGCTATCTCCGCGCCACGTCCGATGTCGGCGACGCCTACATGGTCGAGACGAAGACGGCGAGCCAGCGTCAGGTGCAGATCTATGACGCCAGTGCCGACCCGGCCCTGCGGGTCCTCGACCAGACCTTCCCCTGCACCGACGGCACTCCGACGATCCAGGCCTCGCCCAATCTGCGGTACGTGTCCTTCGTACTCCAGTGCACGGTGGCGGGTTCGGGTCCGCAGGGAGGCAGCGACCTCGAACGCTTCACCCGGGTCCTCGACGTGGGCAGGACCCCGCACGTCGTCTACACCGCCGACACCACCGACATCGACGGGAACTACGCGGACAGCTGGGACATCCAGCCGTCGATCGGCCGGTGGAGCGGTGACCAGGACGAGATCATCTTCACGTGGGGGCTGAGCGACGCGACGCGCAGCCGGCACGCGGTCGTCGTCGATCTTCAACAGGGCACCTCGCACACCTGGCAGAGCGGTGAGCTCACCGCGCCGTCGACGGGAACGGTCGAGTACCAGGGCGGATTCACCCCCTGTGGCACCAGCTTCGTGACCGTGGACAACGCCGTCAGCGGCACCACGACGACCGAGTCCGTCTACCGGCTCCGGTCCACGGCCACCGGCGCCGTCCTCGGTTCCTACACGCTTCCCGCCGATGCGCTCTATCTGGACCAGGTGCGGATCGCCGCCGACGGGACCGTCGACGGTCGGCTCGTCGGCGGCTCCACATCGGGGCGCGTGGTCATCGGCACCGACTCCGCGGTCTGCGACGACCATCTGGCCACGCCGGTGCCGGCCTGGCAGGCCGGGTCGACGGCCCCGCACTCCTTCGACTTCGCCGGTGGCCGCACCCTGTCGTGGCCGGCCCTGGCAACCGACGACGTCGGCGTCACCGGCTACGAGATCCTCGACCCTGTTCCCCAGCCGAGCGGGCACGTGATCGGGCGGGTGAGCGGAGCGGGTACGACGAGCTTCGTCCTGCCCGACACCGTCCCCGCCACCGATGCCGCCTTCTGGGTCTTCGCCCTCGATGCGGACGGCCGCCGTTCGGAGGCACTCAACGGCAGCTACTACAACCTGCAGGGCACCCCGGGCGAGGTCGGCACGACACCCACGCCCACCCCGACGCCCTCACCGAGCACCGGACCCGCACCGGCGAAGTCGATGCCGCTGTCGTGGATCGCTCACTGGCCCGCCAAGCACGGAAAGGCCGTGGCCGGGAAGACGGTCAGGGTGAGCAAGCCGGTCTTCTCGGCCGCGGGCCGCTCTCAGGGCCTCCGCGCGGTCTACCAGTGGTACGCCGGCAGCAAGGCACTCAAGGGTGCGACCTCGATGACGCTGAAGATCAAGAAGGCCTTCCGTCACAAGGTGATCGCGGTCCGGGTGACGATCACCAAGCCCGGTTATCAGTCGCGCAGCAAGAAGATCGGCTTCGGCCGGGCTCGCTGATCAGCGCCGTACCCGATCGACGAAGGTCGACAGGTTGTTCTGCAGCCGCGCGATGCGCTCGTCGGTGCTCAGGGTCTCGTGGGCGGCACTCACGGTCGGCGCCGGAAGGATGCCGCGGGCGTAGAGCGAGCACTCGAGTCCGGCACAGATGTCGAGACCGACGGTGTTGCCGTCGCGACCGGCCTGCCCGGCCCGGCGCGCGACCATCAGCGAGACGCCCTGGCCGGAGTGCGTGGTCAGGCAGAGGGAGCACATCTTCGCCCGGCGCGGACCGACGCCGGAGGTGTTGCGCCGCAGCTGTACGCCGACGAGTCCGCCCTCCGCCGGGACGACCAGATAGCTCTGCATCGGCGCCTTCGGATCCACCCACCCGAGGAAGTCGAGGTCCGCCCAGCGGGTGTCGGGAAGGTCGGCGGGGAGGTTGAGGCGCTTCGCCTCGCCCTTCGAGGCATTGACGAAGGAGCCGCGGATCTCGGTGTCGGTCACGGGCTCCATGTCGCCGATCCAACCACGTGACCGGACGGGGTCGCGATCGGTTTTCGCCGAGGAGCGGCATGATGCTCGTGTGACCGCCCACGTGCTCGTCGTGCAGCCCGATGCCTCCGATCCGCTGTGTGTCTTCGACGGCTGGCTCGCCGAGGAGGGCATCACCTGCGAGGTGATCCGCCCGTACGACGGCGAGGTGGTTCCCCACGAGCTGGATGCCGACGGCCTGCTCGTCCTCGGGGGCGACATGAGCTCGCTGGACGATGCCGGATTCCCCTGGCTCGAGGACATTCGCGCCCTGATGCGTCGAGCCGGGGCATCGGGTCGGCCCTCGCTGGGGATCTGTCTCGGCGGTCAGTTGATGGCGCAGGCCTTCGGTGGCTCGACCTCGGTGGGGGACAACGGCCTGGAGGCCGGCGTCGTCGAGGTCAGGTGGCGTGAGGAGGCTGCTGAGGATCCGGTCTTCGGAGGCCTGCCGAGCCCCTTCCGGGCGGCCGCCTATCACGGCGACATGATCGCCACGCTGCCCTCGGGAGCCGCCTGGCTGGGCGAGTCGTCGGCATACCCGCACCAGGCTTTTCGGATCGGCACCAGCTGGGGCGTCCAGTTCCATCCCGAGATCGATCTGGCGACGTACGACGCCTGGATGGACGTCGACCACGGTTCCGACACCGAGACGCTCAAGCGCGGCCATGACGACTTCGCAGCCCAGGAGGACGACGTACTTCGGATGAATCGGCTGATCGCGGCCGGCTTCGCGCGGGTGGTCGTCGAGCGGGTGACCGATGCCTGACACGGTCTGGCTGCCCTTCGCCGTCGACGACCTGCCCGCCGGTCTCGACTACGTCGTCGGGGAGAAGGGCGGACCCGCGGAGGAGGACCTGGGGCGGATCGGCTTCTACGTGATGCCCTACCGGATCATGGCCGACGAGGTCGCCGTACTCCGGAGGATGCCGCGGCTGGACGTGGTCCAGTTGCTGACCGCCGGCTATGAGCACCTCATCGACGACGTCCCTGCGACGGCGACCCTGTGCAACGGCCGCGGCATCCACAGTGCGTCGACCGCGGAACTGGCGATCACGCTGATCCTGTCGTCGCTGCGGGACATTCCCGGTTTCGTCCGCGCGCAGGACCGGCACGAGTGGACGCAGGGCTTCCGGCCGGCGCTGGCCGACCGGCGCGTGCTGATCCTCGGTCACGGCAGCATCGGCGAGGCTCTCGAGACGCGGCTGCTGCCCTTCGAGGTCGACGTCGTACGCGTTGCGCGTACGGCGCGATCGGGTGTCCACGCGACCACGGATCTGCCGAAGCTGCTGCCCGACGTGGACGTCGTCGTGGTCGCGGCACCGCTCACGGCAGAGACGCATGGCCTGGTCGACGCCGACTTCCTGGCGCACATGCGCGACGGCGCCCTCCTGGTGAACATCGCGCGCGGCGGGATCGTCGACACCGATGCTCTCCTCGAGGAGCTGCAGCGTGGTCGCCTCAGCGCCGCGCTCGATGTCGTCGACCCCGAGCCACTGCCGGCCGACCATCCGCTCTGGGATGCTCCCAACACCCTGATCACGCCCCATGTCGCCGGTCCCAGCAGCGCCTTCTGGCCGCGCGCGAAGAAGCTGGTGCGCGAGCAACTGGAGCGTTACGCCGTCGGCGATCCCCTGGTCAACGTCGTCCGAAGAGGCGCCTGAACAAGCCCGTTCTCCCTGGCGGGTCAGCGTTCTCCGGTGCGGGGGCAGGCCGCTTCGCCGTACGACGACGCCAGTCCTCGAGTGTCTGCTCGACATCGCGCGGCATCGTGATGAGCGGCGGCCCCTCGGGCAGCGAGTAGCGGGCGGCGATCACCCTCGTGTTGAAGTCCTCGACGAGCTCGCGTGCCGCGTCCTCGCCGAAGGCCTTGTCGAGAAGGCC
Organism: Marmoricola sp.; assembly: GCA_030151765.1. Classification (GTDB taxonomy): domain Bacteria; phylum Actinomycetota; class Actinomycetes; order Propionibacteriales; family Nocardioidaceae; genus Marmoricola. The sequence continues at coordinate 7,385 of JASLCW010000028.1, read as the reverse complement.
GTCGAGCTCGGCGTCGTCCTTGCGCAGCTGCAGGCTCGGCGGCAGGACGCCCGTAATGCGTTCGCGGGCGATGAGCTGCTTGAGCCACCAGTCGGGGTCGTGTTCGCGGTCGAGGCCCTCGATCGGCTTGCCGGCGCCGGGAAGGTTGTCGAAGTCGCCGCGCGCGATGGCCTGCTGTACCTGCATGTCGACCCAGGTCGCCTGCTGCTGCACGCGCGCGGCCGCCGCGGCGCTACCGGTACGACGATCGCGGGCAGTGTCCACGCGTTCGGGTCGGCCCTCGGGCCAGTCCTCACTCTCGGCCACGTCACCTAGCCTACGCGTCAGCGGAGCAGGCTCACGATCGTGCCGAAGCCCTTGCGCTGGGCATGCTGCAGCGGAGTCACGCCGTCCTTGTCCGCGATGGATCGGTCGGCGCCGTTCGCCAGCAGGATCCTCACGATCTCCTGGTGCGCGGTGCCGCCGTCGCCGAGGATGACCGCCTCGAGCAGGGCCGTCCAGCCGAGGTTGTTGACGTGGTTGACGTCGATCCCGGTCCGTACGACGCGGCGCACGTAGTCGACGTGACCGCGTTCGCTGGCGGGGATCACGGAGACGCCGCCGTAGCGGTTCACGATCGTCAGGTCGGGATCCGCCGGTAGCAGTGCCTCGAGCATCGGCACGCTGCCGGTGACACCGGTGACCAGCCACGGGGTGTCGTGGCGGTCGTCGAGCGCGTCGGGGCTGGCGCCGAGTGCCACCAGGACCTTCGCGACATCGACATGGTCGTGGGTCACGGCCAGCAGCAGCGCGGTACGCCGGTGGCCGTCGCGGGTCTCGATGTCCGCACCTGCGCGCAGGGCCGCGGCCACCTTGTCGGCATCGCCGTCCGCCGCTGCCTTCAGCAGTACGCCGTTCGCCGTGCCCTGGTTGACCGACTCGTTCATCATGTCGCGCACGATCCTTTCCGTGTTCTGGTGACCGCGCTGTCGCGCCATCTGGAGTGGGGTCAGTCCCTCGCGGACCGACGGGCGATCGAATTGCGCGCCACCGGCGTACAACACTCGCACAGTGGCGTCGTACTCGCTGGTCTGGCGGCCGAGCCAGATCGCCTCGTGGATCGCCTGATAGCCGATCCGGTTGACGTGGTTGCGGGCGACGCCTGCTCGCAGCAACTGCCCGACGACCATGGAGTGGCCGCGCTCGGCCGCACGGATCAGGCCGGTGCCCTCCCAGCTGTCGAGCGAGGTCACGTCGGCCCCGTGGCGGAGGGTGAGCCGGAGCAGGTCGAGATGGCCCTCGCTGGTCGCGACCAGGTAGGCCGACTGCTCGGTGTCGTCCTTGGCGTTGACGCCGGCGCCCCGGCGGATCAATCCGCGCGCGGTGGGCACGTCGTTCTTCCAGGCGGCCGCACGCAGTTGCCCGTCGAGTCGCACCTGCTCGGCCGGCGACGGCGACCGGGGCGCCGCAACCGCCGACGGCTCCGGTGTCGCTGGCTGCGGGTCGGACGAGGACGCGCCCTGCCCGCAGCCGACCAGTCCGAAGGCACCCACGAGTGCGAGTGCGGTCAGCCCGCGGACCTTCACTGGACCACCGGGTTCGTGATGATCTCGTACGGACCGCTGGCGACCGTCTCGTCGAACTTGCTGTCCACGAAGAGCGTCTGGCCGCGCAGGATCTTGGCGGTGGTGAGGACCCGGTCCGGATCGGTCGCCTCGGCCGAGATCAGGCGGGCACGGGTTCCGTGCGCGTCGAGCCGCATCGTCACGAGCACCTTGGAGAAGTTGCGCACGATGGTGAGCTTGTCGCCCTGCAGCACCAGGCCGTCGGCGTTGAACAGATCGGCGTCACCGATGTCGATCTTGCTCACGGCGGCAGTGCGCATGTCGAAGCGCCACAGGTCACCGGTGTTGCCCTGGGCCACGACGAGGGCGCTCTTGTCAGCGCTCAGCACGATGCCGCCGAGGTTGAAGCCCTCGACGCGCTGGATCTTGTCGGTGGCGTCGGCCCACTTGGTGGCCTGCCACTTCCCGTGCTCCTTGGCCACACGGAAGATCTGCGCGTCGTTGGAGTTGGTGAAGTACGCCGCTCCGTCGCGACCGATGGCGACGTCGTTGAGGAAGGCGTCGGGGGTGCCGGGCACGCGGATCGCGGCGAGGAGCTTGCCCTCGGGCGAGTAGACCCACAGGTCGGGGCGGCCGGTGCCGATGCCGTTGGGGCCGCCGGCGATGTAGACATTGCCGGCGTCGTCCGTGGTGATGCCCCGGGCGGTGTAGCGGCCGTCGGTGCCGTCGCCGTCGAGCCACTGCTGGGTCTGCGCGGTGCCTACGATGCCGCGGTGGATCTCGCCACCGGTGACCTCGCTGACGTAGAAGGCGCCGCTTCGCTGGTTGACGCCGATGCCCTCGAACTTCGAACCGCCCTCGTCGCCGTTGATGAGGTAGGTGGTGGCGCGACCATGGCCGTTGTCGGCGGCGTCGGCGGACGGGACGGTGAGGGCTCCGGCAACCGCGAGAGCGGCCAGGGGAAGGGCGGTGCGGGCGATGCTGCGGCGGTTCATGGAAACTCCTGAAGTGGTCTGGCTTGCGAACACCACCAGCCTCCGAGATTTCCGGAGCCGGTACGTCGGGCGATCGGTGGGCTTCCGGTAGCCGATCGGATGATGCCGTGGACGGCCACTCTGCCTACGCTGGTCCGACCATGACCGAGCCCACGAGTGATCGCGACGGCCTGCGCGGCATCCTCGCGCCGGTCCGGCTCCTCGACCGCGGACTCCTCGTCGTCCTGCTGGTCCTGCTGATCACCTGCGCGGTCCGCTATCTCGACCGTCACGGCATGGGCGTCAACGGAAGCTTGGTCCTCCTCGGCGCCGCGCTCCTCGCGGTCGCCTATCCCTTGCGTGCGCTGCGGGTCGGCCGCTGGTGGCCGACCGTGTGGGTGCTCGTCATGGTCCTCGTCTGGGCTGCGTTGACCATCGCCGCACCCTCCTTCGCCTGGTGCGCGGTCGCGGTTCTCTTCGCCGTACTCCAGGTGCTGCCGTACGCCGCCGCGGTGGCCACGGCGACGGCGATGACGGCGGTGGTCGCCGTCTCGTGGTGGCGGATCACCGATGCCCCCGACCCGACCCTGATCGCCGGGCCGATCGCGATCGGCCTGACCACGCTGCTCGCCTTCCGTGCCCTGGACCGCGAATCGCGGGCCCGCCAGCTGCTCCTCGAACGGCTCGTCGACGCGCAGGACGACCTCGCCGACGAGCAGCGCCGTTTCGGTGCCCTCGCCGAACGCACCCGGCTCTCCCGGGAGATCCACGACTCCGTCGGCCAGGGCCTTTCGAGCATCAACCTGCTGTTGCAGGCGGCTCAGCAGTCGTGGGAGAACCGGCCCCAGCAGTCGCACGAGCACGTGGTCGCCGCGGCCGCCACCGCCCGCGACGGGCTCGACGAGGTGCGCCGCGTCGTCCGCGATCTCGCCCCCGTCGCCCTGGCCGAGCCGGAGGGTCTCGCCGACTCTCTCCGGGCCGTCGCCGCGGGGATGCCCGGTCTCAACTCCTCGGTCCGCGTCGAGGGCGACCCGGTCGCGGTGCGCCCGGCGGTCGCCGCCGCCCTGGTGCGCTCCGTGCGCGGCGCGCTGGCCAATGTCGCCGAGCATGCCGATGCATCCCGCGTCGTCGTCACGCTGACCTACCAGGCGGACGAGGTGATCGTCGATGTCCGCGACGACGGCCGCGGCTTCGTCCCCGCCCCCACCTCGAGCCGCTCGCTGCGCGGCCGTGGACTCACCGGGATCCGCGAACGCGCCGAGTCGCTCGGCGGGCAGGCCGAGCGACTCGGCGCGTTCGCGGATCCCGTTGAGTCCACGGCCGCGCAGCGAGCGGCTAGAGGTGGGGGCGGGGACTCAACGGGATCCGCGAACGCGCCGAGTCGCTCGGCGGGCAGGCCGAGATCGAGAGCATCGTCGGCGAAGGCACCACCGTCTCGGTCCGTTTTCCCTTGGAGGGACAGTGATCACCATCGTTCTCGTCGACGACCACCCGGTCGTCCGCGCCGGACTCCGCGCCCTGCTCGACGGGCAGGAGGATCTGAGCGTCGTCGGCGAGGCGGACAGCCTCGAGTCCGCACTGACCGTCGTCGGGACCGAGCGTCCGGCCGTCGTACTCATGGATCTGAGCCTGGGTGAGCACACGCCCGGGGGTGCCGAGATCACTGCGCGGCTGCGGGCCCTTCCCGAGCCGCCGGCGGTGCTGGTGCTGACCACCTACGACACCGAGTCGGACATCCTGCGGGCACTCGACGCCGGGGCCAGCGGCTATCTGCTCAAGGACGCGCCGCCGGCCGAGCTCTTCGCGGGCATCCGGTCGACGGCTCGGGGTGACACCGTGCTGGCTCCCTCCGTGGCGGCCACGCTGGTACGCCGTACCGGCCAGACCGCGACCAGCATCACCGAGCGCGAGGTCGAGGTTCTCGAGCTGCTCTCGCGTGGACTGGGCAATCGCGAGATGGCGAAGGAGCTCTTCGTGTCCGAGGCGACCGTGAAGTCGCACCTCTCGCACATCTACACCAAGCTCGGCGTCGACACTCGGGCCGGCGCGGTCGCGGCCGCCATCGAGCGCAGAATCATCCGATCGGGTTGAGTGCCCCACGACGCGCCAGGGCGCGTCCTCAGGCACTCAACCGCGCTTGATGCAGCGGAAGCCCAAGTGGCTCGTCGCCGAGTCGACGGTCTGCTGCTGGCGTGCGGCCGGTCGATAGCGCAGGCAGTAGTTCGGAGCGCACAGGTGCGAGCCGCCCTTGGTGACGCGGGGACCGACCGCGCTCTCGAGCGTGGGCACGAAGGCGGCATTGCTCGGCGCGCAACACGACTTCACCGCGGTCGCCTCGGCGGCCTCGGCATGGTTGTCCCGCCACGCGTCGTCGGTCCACTCCCAGACATTGCCGCAGACGTCGACGAGTCCGTAGCCGTTGGGTGGATAGCTGCCCACGGGTGAGGTGCGCGGGAAGCGGTCGAGGTTCTGCCAGGGGAATTCGCCCTGCCAGGTGTTGGCCATCAGCCGCCCACGCGGGGAGAACTCGTCGCCCCACGCATAGGTGGCGCCGTCCAGCCCGCCGCGGGCGGCGTACTCCCACTCCGCCTCGGTCGGCAGCGCCTTGCCGGCCCACGCGGCGTACGCCGTGACGTCGGCATGGCTCACCTGGGTGACCGGGTGCTTCTCGCGACCGTTCAGATTGCTGCCCGGTCCTTCGGGATGACGCCACTGCGCCCCCGGGACCCACGCCCACCAGGCGCGGTAGTCGTCCAGCGGCACCGGGCCGTCCGTCGGGGTGAAGACCAGCGAACCCGGGACCAGCAGCTCGGCGGGCGCATCGGGGAAGTCCGCCGGATCGGGCGCGATCTCGGCCGTCGTGACATGACCGGTCGCCTTCACGAAGCGACGGAACTCGGCCACCGTGACCGGGTGCTGGTCGATCCAGAAGCCCGCGACCGTGCGCCGGTGCACCGGTGACTCCTCCGGATAGAAGTCCTCCGCCCCCATGGCGAAGTCGCCCCCGGGGATCCAGACCATGTCCTTCGGCGGCCGGGTGGTCAGTCCGAGTTGTTCAGGCACCCGTCCACTCTCTCAGGAGCATCCCCGGGCGAAGACATAGCACCGCAGCTTCGGCTCGTGGGCGAGCTCGGGCGCGCCCACCAGGTTGATCGGGAGCACCACCGTGCCCAGGCCGGGGAGTGCCTGGAGCACCTGGATGTAGGTCTGCACGTAGGTCGGATCGACACCCGGCTGGTAGAGCTGCGAACAGACCGATCGCGAGATGCGCGAGGCCTTGGCCGGACCCTTGTGCGTGATCGCGTCCATCACCAGGGCATAGGTGACCGGGTCGATGGTGCCGACCAGCAGGTGTTCGTAGACATCACCACTGCAGATGCTCTGGGTCGCGATGTTGGTGACATTGCGACCACCGTGGACCGCGGACGAGGGATTGGGTCCCTTGGCCGGCTGCACCACCTCGTCGGTCTCGCTGTAGACCTCGGTGTAGGAGATCCGCGGGAAGGTCTCGGCACGGCTGTTGAGCGCCTTGATGAAGGCGGATCCGGCCTGCTGCTGCCAGGCGGCCGCCGTACAGGTCGCCACACCGTCCTTGCAGCCACCTCCGGCGGTGGTGCCGTGGTTGGATCCGGCCATGCCGATCACATCGGCCACGAGAGGCCGGGTGCCCGGCCAGAAGCGCAGCGCCCAGCGCATCGACATGCCGCCCTGGCTGTGCCCCAGCACCGCGATCTTCCGATCGGTACGACGATGCAGGGTGCGGATGCCGCGGACGATGTACTCACCGACCACCTGGATGTCGCCCAGCGTGTGCTGCGGCATCGTGATCGTGCACCACGGGCGCAACTGTTTGGTGAAGGCCCGCTCGTAGTTCCACGAGTAGTTCTGCGCCGGGGTCACGCCGGTCGCCGGGATCAGCAGCACCGGCTCCAGGTGATTGGCCTTGTAGGGACCATGGCAGAGCAGCGCCTTCTTGAAGGTCTTCGCCGAGACGGTCAGCTTCGGACCCGGCCGGTCGAGCGGCGCATGGACCTCACCCTAGAAGCAGTCGAGTGCCCCAGGACGCGGTCTCACGCGTCGTGGGGCACTCGACTGGGGGATCAGGCGGCGAGGGCGCCCTCGCGACGCTTGCGCATCTCCATCTGGCGACGGCGGGCGTCGTACGCGCGGCGCACCTTCGGGCCGCCGATGGTGAGCTTCCACAGCAGGCTCAGCTGCTGCGGGAGGTTGCGCGCGTTGGTGTCCTCGGTCCAGCCGTTGGGCAGCGAGAGCCGGACCACCTTGTGCCACGCCGACCCGACCTGCCTGGGCAGTGAGCCGGTGACATAGGGCAGCTCGTACTTCTCGAAGAGCGCCTGCACCTGCGGTGCGATCTCCTGGTAGCGATTGCTCGGAAGATCGGGGAAGAGGTGGTGCTCGATCTGGAAGGAGAGATTGCCGGTCATCATGTGCGTGGCCTTGGAACCGGAGATGTTCGCCGAGCCGAGCATCTGGCGCAGGTACCACTCGCCGCGGGTCTCCCGGTCCGGGATGGACGCGCGCTCGAAGGTGGCCACGCCCTCGGGGAAGTGACCACACATGATCACCGAGTGGCTCCACACGTTGCGGACCACGTTGGCGACGAAGTTCGCGGCCAGGGTCGGTACGGCGGAACCCGTGGGCAGCGCCAGCAACGGGTGGATGACGTAGTCCTTGGTCGCCTGGCGGCGGATCTTCTTCAGCGTCTTCGCCGCATTCGCCTTGAACTGCTCGCTCCGCTTCTCCTTGGGGATCCGCAGGTTCTTGCCGAGCTCGAGGTCATAGGCGGCGATGCCGTACTCGAAGAAGCAGGCGTTCACGAGGTTCCACAGCGGCTGGGCCAGGTAGA
>JASLCW010000044.1 GCA_030151765.1 Marmoricola sp. | reverse complement strand
GCGGCTACGGCCGGCAGAAGGGCCACACCGAGGTCTATCGGGGTGCCGAGTACGACATCGCCCTGGTTCCGAAGGTGCGCCTGGAGATCGTGGTCGAGGACGAGGACGCCGACTCGGTCGTGGACACCATCGTCCGGGCCGCCTCCACCGGGCGCATCGGCGACGGGAAGGTCTGGGTCGCGCCGGTCGAGTCCGTCGTTCGGGTGCGGACCGGCGACCGCGACGAAGCGGCCATCTAGGCATCGATGACCGCCGCGGAGCGCGCTGAGCGCAGTCGTGAGGCCGACGCGCGTTGCGCGGCCGCCTTCGACGCGGCGGGCTGTCCGGACGCCGGGGTCGCGCTGATCGCGGTCGGCGGCTACGGGCGCGAGGAACTGGCGCCGTACAGCGATCTCGACGTCGTGCTGGTGCACGCCGACGATCTCGAACCGGGGGAGTGGGCCGGGCAGATCTGGTACCCGCTGTGGGATGCCGGCCTCGACATCGACCATGCGGTGCGCAGCGGCGGGGACATGCTCGCCCAGGCCGGGGCGGACCTTCGGGTGGCTCTCGGGCTCCTCGATCTGCGACACCTCGCCGGCGACACGAATGTGACGCTCGGGCTCAGGGCCGCGGTGCTCGCCCAGTGGCGGCGAGATGCCCGCTCGCGGCTTCCCGAGCTGCACGAGTTGGTGACCTCGCGGCAGCGGCTCGTCGGGGAACTCGCGCATGCGGCGATCCCCGACCTGAAGGAGGCGGCCGGCGGCCTCCGGGACGCAACCGTCCTGCGGGGCCTCGTGGCGACCTGGCTGGTGGACGTGCCCCATGCCGATGTCGAGCGCTGCCGGATGGCGCTGCTCGACGTACGCGATGCGCTGCACCATGTCGCGGGTCGGCGTACGGACCGGGTGGCTCCGGAGTACTGGCCCCAGATCGCCGAGGAGCTCGGCCTCACCGATGCCACCGCAGCGCAGCGGCACACCCGATCGCTGGCTCGTCGGCTCACGCATCTGACCCGGCTGACCTGGCGCCGGGCGGACGCCGTGCTGCGCCGTCCGGGGCGCGGAGCCCGGAGGCCTCGCCTGGAGAAGGTCGCGGCCGGGGTCGCGGTCTCGCACGAGGAGGTCGTGATCGACCGGGGCGCGCGGATCGAGGGCGATCCCGGCCTGCTGCTCCGGGCCGCGGCGGAGGCGGCGTCGCGTGATCTGGTGTTGGCGCCCACGACCGCGGCGCGACTGGTCCGCGACGGCGCCCTTCTGCCGGACCCGTGGCCGGCTGCGATACGGACCGACTTCCTCCGGCTGATCGGCGCCGGGCCCGGCCTGCTCGGCGTCTGGGAGACCCTCGACGAGACCGGCGCGCTGGATGCGCTGCTGCCGGAGTGGGAGCAGGTGCGGCTGCTGCCGCACGCCTCGATCGTGCACCGCTTCACCGTCGACCGGCACCTGGTCGAGACCTGCATCGAGGCGGCCGCGCTGGTGCGCGATGTGACCCGGCCCGACGTACTCCTGCTCGCCGCCTTGCTGCACGACATCGGCAAGGGCAGCCGGATCCCGCACGCGCGCGCCGGAGAACCCGTCGCCCGCGGGATCGCCGAGCGCATGGGAATGTCGCCGGACGACGTGGACCTCGTGGGCTGGCTGGTTCGCGAGCACCTCCGGCTGGCCGACATCGCCACGACCCGCGATGTCGAGGATCCGGCGACGATCGCGGCCACGGTGGCCTTCGTGGGCGATCGAGAACGGCTCGACCTCCTCGCCGCGCTCACCGAAGCGGACGCCCGGGCGACCTCGGAGAAGGCCTGGTCCAGCTGGCGTGCCGGGCTGGTCCGAACCCTCGTCTCACGGACCGGGGCCGCACTCGCGCACGAGCCGATCCGATGGGAGGCCTCGGCCGAGGTCGCGGTGCCGCTCGAGGTCCCCTCCGGCAGGTACGCCGTCGAGGTGCTGGACGCACCCACTGGCGACGGCAGCGTGGTGAGGGTCGTCGCGCTCGACCGCGTCGGCCTGCTCGCCGACATCGCGGCCGCGCTCGCGATCGCGCGGCTCTCGGTCCACTCCGCTCGTGCCTGGCCCCAAGAGGTACGACGCGACGGGGCCGTCGTCCCGATCGGTGTCTCCGAGTGGATCGTCGGCGAGGCCGGTCTGGACCCCGCCGTGATCCGCCGGCGGCTGGAGGCGATCGGCTCGGGTGAGCTCGACCCTCGCGACCGGCTGGCCGTGGATCGGCGGGGCGGCCCGGCGCCGGTCGTCGTACTCCGTCCCGACGCGTCGGCCGAGGCGACCGTGCTGGAGGTGCGGGCCAGTGACCACCGCGGACTGGTCGCGCAGGTCTGCCGCAGCCTTGCCGCGCTCGGGCTCACCGTGCGGTCGGCGCACGTGAACACCCTGGGTGCGCAGGCCGTCGACGTCTTCTACATCCAGGAGGAGTTCGCCGGGGTGCTCACCGATGAGCGTGCGGCGAGTGCGGCGCACGCCGTGCGGGCTGCCCTCTAGACGCCCTCGGCGTCGCCGATGCCCGGGTGCACGAAGGTCTCGCCACGTTGCAGCGTCTCCACCGCGCCGGGGTGCAATCGACGCAGATGGGTGATCGCCTTGCGTCGATAGCGCAGTACCTGGACGGCACCCAGTCCCCAGAAGAGGTACTGCACGCTCAGGGCGACCTTGAAGTCGGCGAGCCGGTACGCCGCCATCCCGCCGGGCTCGCGCAGGTCGAGGACGAATCCGACGAGCCACATCGTCATCAGGGAGGCCACGAAGGCGCCGATGTTGACGACGCCGTTCGCCCGGCCGACGGCTTCGACGGGCGTGAAGGTGCGGGCCAGGTCGAAGCCGACCATCGAGGCGGGTCCGCCGGTCGCGGTGGCGAGTGCGGTCACCACGACCATCCACGCGGGCGCCCGCCCGGGCCAGAGCAGCAGCACCGCCCAGCACGAGGCCATCACCAGGACGACCGTGAGGACGAGGTGGGACCGGTGGAAGGGGTGGCGGGTCACCAGTCGGGCGAGGACGAGGCCGCTGACCATCACCCACACCGTCATCAGCATCAGCACCGTGCTGGCGGCGCCCGCGGAGAAGCCTTCGCCGCGGACCATGAAGGGATAGCCCCACAACAGCGTGAAGACGGTGGCGCCGAAGCCCGAGGTGAAGTGCGACCACATGCCGAGGCGGGTACCGGGGTTGCCCCACACCAGCCGGACCGAGCGCGCGAGCGCGGCCATCTTCACCGTGACCGGCCCGGTGTCGGCGTACGGCGAGTCCTTGACGAGGAGCACCAGGGCGACCATCAGGACGACGCCGATCGACGAGGCGGCGGCGAAGGTCTTCGTCCATCCGATGGTGTGCAGTGCCAGGGCGAGGGGTCCGGCCGCCACGATGGCACCGAGCTGGCCGATCTGCCCGGTGAGCTGGGTGACGAGCGGGATCTGCCGGACCAGGAACCACAGCGTGACCAGCCGGATCACGCTGCCGAAGACCATCGCGTCGCCGGCGCCGATCACGGCCCGTGCGGCGACGGCGGCCGGGAAGGAGTGGACCAGGGCGAAGGCGAACTGGCCGGCCGTCATCAGGGCCAGGCCGGAGATCAGCAGTGCCTTGGAGCCGAAGCGGTCCATGAGGATGCCGACCGGGACCTGGAGGGCGGCGTACACCAGCAGCTGCAACACGGTGAAGAAGGCGAGCTGGCTGGCGTCGATGCCGAATCGGTCGCTGGCCATGATGCCGGCGACACCGAGCGAGCTGCGGTGGAAGATGGCCAGGACGTAGACCGAGAGCGCCACCGCCCAGATGCCCCAGGCACGTCGTCTGCCGATCTCGTGGACGAGGTCGGCAGGCATGCGGGCATGGTCTCACCTCGCCGGATACCCTTGAGAGTCGATCCCCGTCCACTCACCCGAGGACCAAGCTTGTTCGCCACCCTGTCTGACCGTCTTGCCGACACCTTCAAGAACCTCCGCGGCAAGGGGCGTCTCTC
>JASLCW010000449.1 GCA_030151765.1 Marmoricola sp. | reverse complement strand
TCGACGTCGACGGCATGGAATACCGCCTCAAGGCGATGAACTGCCCGATGCACAACCTCATCTACCGTTCGCGCCAGCGCTCCTACCGCGAGCTGCCGCTGCGGCTCTTCGAGTTCGGCCACGTCTACCGGCACGAGAAGTCGGGCGTCATCCACGGCCTCACCCGGGTGCGCGGCTTCGCCCAGGACGACTCGCACTCCTATGTGACGCCCGAGCAGGCCCCGGCCGAGGTCGAGCACCTGCTCAACTTCATGCTCAGCCTGCTGCGCGACTTCGGCATCGACGACTTCTATCTCGAGCTCTCCACGCGCGACGAGTCCAAGGACAAGTTCATCGGCTCCGACGAGGACTGGGAGGCGGCTACGAAGGTGCTCGAGGACGTCGCCACCGCGACGGGTCTCGACCTCGTGCCGGACCCGGGTGGCGCGGCCTACTACGGCCCCAAGATCTCCGTGCAGGCACGCGACGCGATCGGTCGTACCTGGCAGATGGGCACCGTCCAGTACGACTTCAACCAGCCCTCCGCCGAGCGCTTCAACCTCGAGTACGTCGCGGCCGACGGCACCCGCCAGCAGCCGGTGATGATCCACTCGGCGAAGTTCGGTTCGATCGAGCGTTTCCTCGGTGTCCTCGTGGAGCACTACGCCGGCGCCTTCCCGCCCTGGCTCGCTCCGGTCCAGGTGCAGGGGATTCCCGTCGCGGAGCGCCACGTCGACTACCTGTACGACGTCGCGAAGCGCATGCGCGCCGAGGGGATCCGGGTCGAGGTCGACGAGTCCGACGACCGCATGCAGAAGAAGATCCGCAACGCCCAGCTGCAGAAGGTCCCCTTCATGGTGATCGCCGGTGACGACGATGTCGCCGCCGGAGCCGTGTCCTTCCGGTATCGCGACGGCCGCCAGGACAACGGCGTCCCGATCGACGAGGCGATCAAGCGGGTGGCCGATGCCGTCGCCTCGCGGGAGCAGGTCTGACGCGTCGTCCGCGACGACTCGGGCATGATGGCCCGTGTGAGCGAGGACACGCAGGTGAGACACCAGGACGGTGTGGGGGACCAGGACGCGCTCGACCGGCTCTGGACGCCGTACCGGATGGCCTACATCCGCGGGGAGAACAAGCCCGCGGACAGCACCTCGGACACCTGTCCCTTCTGCCGGATCGCCGGTGGAGAGGATGCCGACGGGCTCGTCGTACATCGGGGTGAGGCGACCTTCGTGGTGCTCAACCTCTACCCGTACGCCGCCGGCCACCTGATGGTCTGCCCCAACCGCCATGTGTCGGACTACACCGAGCTCGACGACGCCGAGACGGACGAGGTCGCCGCCTTCACCAAGAAGGCGATGACGGTGTTGCGTTCGGTCAGCAGTGCTCAGGGTTTCAACATCGGGCTCAACCAGGGCGTGGCCGCCGGTGCCGGGATCGCCGCCCATCTGCACCAGCACGTGGTGCCGCGCTGGGTGGGTGATGCGAACTTCATGCCGATCATCGGTCACACCAAGACGCTGCCGGAGCTGCTCCACGACACGCGCGACCTGCTCGCGGAGGCATGGACGGCGAGCGAGCTGCGATGACGCTGGTGGAGGATGCCGCCCTCGCCGCGGATCTCGTGCGCGAGGCGGGGGAGCTCGCCGCCCGGATGCGCGCCGAGGGCCTGCGCAGCGAGTCGAAGTCGTCGATCTCGGACGTGGTCACCGCGGCCGACCGCGCCGCCGAGCGCCTGATCGTCGACCACCTCGCGATGATGCGACCCGATGACAGCGTCCTCGGCGAGGAGGGCTCCAGCCATGTCGGCACGTCGGGCCGTACCTGGGTGATCGACCCCGTCGACGGCACCTACAACTTCGTCAGCGGGCTCTCCTGGTGGTGTTCCGCGATCGCGCTGCGCGACGAGGACGATGTCCTGCTCGGCGCGGTCTTCCACCCCGATGCGAATCTCCTCTATCTCGGCGGTCCGGGCATCGCCTCGACGCGCAACGGCGAGGTGCTGTCGACGCTGGCCGACCGTCCGCTTGGGGAGTCGTGCCTGACCACGTACCTGCATCCCGGCTCTTTCGCGACCACCGCCGGCGAGGTCTTCGGGCGGATGGCCGACGGCGCCGCCACCCTGCGGATGCTCGGCTCGGGGACCCTCGACGCGATGGCGATCGCCCAGGGCCAACTGCACGTCCTGTGCCAGCACAGCGTGCCCGAATGGGACTGGCTTCCCGGGCAGTCGATCATCCGCGGAGTCGGTGGTGTCGCACGCCGTACGACGGCCGCCGGGGTGGAGTGGTCGGTCGCCGGTGTGCCCACGGCCGTGGCGGACGTGCTTGCGGCGCTCGAAGGCCGCTAACCTCTTCGGGTCATGCTTGAGAGATTCCGTCAGTTCTGGACCAATGTCTGGGCACCCCTGGGCAACCTCTTCATCAAATGGGGGATCAGCCCCAACACGGTGACCTTTGTCGGCACGCTCGGCGTGGTCGCCGGTGCGGTCGTCTTCTTCCCCCAGGGCTATCTGCTCGCCGGTGTCCTGTTCATCACCGCCTTCGTGTTCAGCGACATGATCGACGGCTACATGGCGCGTACCACGGGACAGGTGTCGTCCTTCGGTGCCTTCCTCGACTCGACGCTGGACCGCATCGGGGATGCGGCGATCTTCGGCGGACTCGCGATGTACTACGTCGGTCCCGGTGACAACCACTGGTTCGCGGCGCTCGCGATCTACTGCCTGTCGATGGGCTCGGTGACGTCCTACGCGCGAGCGCGGGCGGAGTCGCTGGGCATGCAGGCCAAGGTCGGCATCGCGGAACGCTCGGACCGGCTCGTGTCGATCCTGGTGATCACCGGTGTCGCCGACCTGCTCCGCATCCTCGGCGTACCCGACGAGGTGCTCTACCTGATCCCGATCACCCTGGGCCTGCTCGCCGTCGCGAGCACGATCACGGTCTGGCAGCGCATCGCCGTCGTACGGCAGCAGGCCCTGGCTATTGCGCTGGAAGAACCACCGGGTCACTGACGCGGTAGAGCTCGAATCGTCCGCGCCGGATGACGAGCTGCGACTGCTCGCGGATGTCCTGGAGGACCTTGGGCGGCAGCACCCGGTTGATCTTGATCAGCACGGCGTCCCCGGACCGGAGGTAGTCGTCCAGGAAGCTCCGCCATCCCATGTTCTGCTCGGGGAGCAGACGGAAGCCGGACACCTTGTCGTGACTGAGATGCAGCCCGGGCAGGTCCACCCAGTTGTGGCAGCCGGGACCGAAGCTGCGGTCGAGGCCGTCGGTCTGGATCAGTGCCATCGGTGTGTTGGAGACGACGCAGTCGAAGCTCTTCATCTCGCGACTGACCGCACTGAGGCCGGGCGGAGGCGGGAGAGCCTCGTCGCCGGAGGTGGCGAGAGCGAAGAGCCCGAGCGCGATCACGAGTACCGATGCGGTGAGGGCGGGGGAGGGAATCCGGCCGAACCGGCCGCGGTCGATGCCCGCGGCGAGGACGAGCGCGATGCTCACGGCGGTGTAGTCGGCGTAGTAGTAGTACCAGGACGGCGCCACGACGATGACGAGCACCTGGAGGATCAGCAGCGGTACGACGAGTCGGCCGAGCGGCGTACGCACGGCGACGAGCGCCGCGAGCGCGATGACAACCAGGGTGATGATCGCCACCGTGTGGGCCGCACCCGGGAGGGCAGCGCCGCTCAGGACATCGCCGCCGGGCATGGCGACGAAGCGATCGAAGTGATCCATGCCGGCGTCGGCCCGGTCCAGCTGGTGCCCGATGACGAGCGTGATCATCGCCTTCGGATCCGCGGCGAAGGGCACGATGTTGATCACGAGGGCAGAGACGGCCCCGCCGGCCAGCAGCAGGAGGGTCGCACTCCGCGGTCGCGGAGCGGCTTCCTCCGGAAGCTCGCGGTCTCGTCCGCGAACCTCCTGGACCAGCACCGCCACGAGAAGAAGGAGGGCGGGCGCCGCCCACCAGATCTTCGTGCTCACGGCGGCGCCGAGGGCGAGTCCGGCGAGCAGCGGATGTGCCGGACCGGTGCGACGGGCGCGGGGGGCGAGCCACAAGAGGGCCAGCAGCAGGAAGGTGTTTCCGACCGGCTCCAGCCGGGGGGCGTGCTCGGCGGTGAGCGCGGCGTAGCTGGCGGCGTACACCAGGCCACCGCACGCGGCCGCGGCCAGTGAGCAACCCCAGCGACGCGCCACCGTGACCGTGAGAGCGGCGTTGACCCCGCCCAGCACGCAGATGACGAAGGCCGCGAGCGCGAAGCCGAACGAGTCGGTGGTCAGCCGGCCGATCGCCGCGAAAGGCGTCAGCACCAGCGGGAGCAGCGGCGGATGAACGGTGGAGAAGTCGCGATAGGGCATCAGGCCGTGCGTCATCGCGTCGGCGGCCGAGTAGTAAACGCCCGGGTCGTTTCCGCTCGGGGAGCCGAGACCGCCGTGGAGGAGGGGAACCAGGAAGCGGAACAGGAAACCCAGCAGGCCGACGCCGCAGGTCACCTGAACGGCTGTCCCCGGCCGGCGGGACTTGGTCGGACCAGCGGGGGCAGCGGACACGGATAGGGTCACTGACCGTTGCCGCCGGATCCGGTCGAGTAGATCGTCATGGCCCTATCTTCGGCCAGGACGGCGCCCGAACCGAGCCGCTTGCGCAGTGTCGGCGACGGATCTTGGACACCGGCGATGATCAGGGCGTCCCCGGAGGTGAAGTAGTCGGCGAAGGCGGGCTCCCAGGCACGGCCGTCGTTCTGAAGCGGTCCGAAGCTCTGCCAGTGCTGTGAGTCGAGCCGCAGGCCGTAGACGTCGACGAGATTGCGGCAGCCCGGATCGAAGCTGCGGTCGAGGGTGTCGGTGAGGATCAAGAACTGCGGGACGGTGCTCATCACGCACGGCAGCCCCTTCGTCGCCCGCACCAGGGCGGCCCGGTCGGCTACCGGGCCGACGATCCCCGAGGTGTGGATCGCGAGCCCGACGACTCCGAGGCAGGCGATCATCGCGGCGGCAACGACCGCTGGTACGGCGTGGAGCCCGGCCCGGACCTGCCGGGACGGGGCATCCACGGCAGTGACGAGGACGAGGGTCAGCGACACCGCGGTGTAGTCGCCATAGAAGGGGTACCAGGACGGGGCGGTGACGATCAGGACGGTCTGGACGATCAACAGGGGTGCCACCACCGACCCGAGCGGAGTCCGTACGGCGCGCACGGCCGACCACGCGACCAACACGAGTACGACGACCGCGACGGTTCCCATCACCACGGGCGTCTTCTGATCGGTCGGTGTGCTGGTGCCGATCAGGTGGAAGAGCCGCATGACGACATCGGTCGAGTTGGACTTCCGCCCGAGTTGTTGGTCGACGACCAGCGCCAGCATCATCTGCGGTGCCGCGAGGAAGGGCACGATGTTGATCACCGTGGCGGAGAGCAGCCCTCCGAGGAGCATGCGGCGGACGGGGCGCCACGGACCGTCCGCGCTCGCGGATGACCGTCCACGCAGAGTGGTCGCCAGCACCAGCACC
>JASLCW010000308.1 GCA_030151765.1 Marmoricola sp. | reverse complement strand
ACGGTCGGCGTCGAGTTGCCGACCAGGTCCATGCGGGTGCAGTGGCCGCAGTACTGCGGGCAGGTCGGCAGCAGCTCGGCCAGCACCTTGGTGGGGTAGCGGTGGGTCAGCCCCTCCGCCGCCCACATGTCGTGCTCGTGCAGCGAGTCGCGGGAGGCGTGCGGGTGCGAGGGCCAATCGGTACGCCGGTCGCTGAAGACCGGGATCATGTAGCGGCGTACCGGGTCGGCGTAGAAGGCCTCGGTCAGCGAGCCGGGGCCGGCCACCGGGGTGTGCGGCGCCATCGTGTTCATCATCTGCGGCGGCACCAGCATCGACATGGTGGCGCGCTCGGCCTGGTCGCGCTCCAGGTCGGCGAAGAAGCGCTCGTCGACGAGGTCACCGAGGAGCTCGCGGAGCTGGCGGACATTCTTGACGCAGTGGGAGCGCTGCCACTGGGCGGACTCCCATTCGTCACGAGTGACATCGCGCCACCCGGGGAAGCGGGTCCAGTCGGGTTCGACGAGCTGCACGCGCTCGTAGACGTACGGCTGCTCGTCCAGCTGGTGGCGGGTCGGCATGTCGATGGTCATCGGGGGCTCCTTCCAGACGCACTTGTGACCTGCGTCCCACGAGCATATCCGGAAACCTTGGCGTAATTGCAACTCTGAACCGCAATATTTGCTGCCGATATTGATCCGGACGCATGAAGATCTCCCGGAAACAACCATCGACCGCCGTTCGTTGAGCCAGACATGAGTTCCGTACGGCGGCTCCGCCCACAGCGCGTCCTCGCGCTGGTCCTGGCGGCCTTCATCCTGATCCCTGTCATCGAGATCTGGGTGATCATCCAGATCGGTCAGGTGATCGGGCCGTGGTGGACGGTGCTGCTGCTGATCGCCGACGCCGTCTTCGGCTCCTGGCTGGTGCGGCACGAAGGTCGCCGAGCCTGGCAGGCGCTGCGCATCGCCCTCGCCGAGGGCCGGATGCCCGCCAACGAGCTCGCCGACGGCATCCTGCTGCTCATCGGCGGCACCCTGATGCTGGCGCCCGGATTCGTCAGCGACATCTTCGGGGCGCTGCTGATCCTGCCCTTCACCCGCCCCCTCGGGCGACGGGTCCTGGCGGGCCTGCTCGCCCGCCGGCTGCACAACGCGACTCGCCCCGGCCACGATGACGTGGTCCGGGGCGAGGTGATCCGCTGACGACAGCGGGAGCCTTCAGACGGAGGCCTTCTTCTTGCGGGCGTTGGCGCGGTGCAGGTGCGCCGGGCCGATCTCACCGCCCCGCAGCAGCTCCAGTCGTTCGGTGAGGATGTCCTCCAGCTCGCTGATGGAACGACGCTCCAGCAGCATGTCCCAGTGGGTGCGAGCCGGCTTCTCGGCCTTCTCCTCGGGCTTGATGCCACTCGTGCTGAGCGCCTCGGCGCCGCAGCGCGGGCACTCCCAGAGCGCCGGCACCTCCGCCTCCACGGACATCGTCACCTCGAACCGGTGACCCTGGGGACAGGCGTATTCGATCTGCTGCCGGGCAGCGAGTTCGATACCACGCTCGTCCTCGAAACTCTGGCCCCCCAGACGGGCCCCCCGTAGTGTCCGCTCTCCCATCGAGCACCTCCAAAGCTTCGGCGTACAAACCATGCGTACCGCTAGTGAGACGGACAGGCAAGTCCGTCATGACGCAAGTAATGGACCCAACGTACGAGGACGTCCAAGGATTCCCGTCAGACGAGCGCGGGCAACGTGTTCCCCGCCTCACGTGCGCCCCGCTCCGGGTCGAGCCTCATCAGGAAGATCAGGCCCAGCACGAAGAAGACGATGAGGGCGAAGATCGCCGGCCGGTAGGAGCCGGTGATCTGGAAGACGACGCCGAAGAGGAGGGTCCCGAACCACGACGTACCCCGCTCGCAGGCGTTGTAGAGCGCGAAGTACTCGCCCTCGCGACCGCGCGGGATGAAGAAGCTGAAGAAGGACCGGGACAGGGCCTGGGTGCCGCCCATCACGATCGCGATCGCCACGCCGAGGATGAGGAAGAGCGCCACATTGTGCCGCGGCAGGAAGACGGCGAGGCAGACGATGACGATCCAGGCGACCGTTCCCCGCCGCAGCGCCAGATAGGCGCCCCGTCGCTGTGCGAACCGGCCGAACCACATGGCGCCGCCCCAGGCGACGAACTGGATCATCAGGATGGCCGCGATCAGGATCGACTGACCCAGGCCGAGTTGCTTCGCGCCGTACGTCGACGCACTGGTGATCACCGTCTGGATGCCGTCGTTGTAGAAGAGATAGGCGATCAGGAAGGTCAGCGTCATCGGGTAATTCCGGAGATCGCGCAGCGTGTGCCACAGCTGACCGAAGCTGCGGTGCCAGACGCCGCCGGTGCCGGCATCCACGCGACGCGGCCGATAGTCGCGCAGACGGAAGAAGGGGATCAGCGTGAAGGCCGCCCACCAGACCGCCGCCGAGAGCATCGAGAGCCGTACCGAGAAGCCCTTGCTGATGCCGAAGCTGTCGTGGGCGAGCACCATCACCAGGTTGATCGCCAGCAGCAGGCCACCGCCGATGTAGCCCCACGCCCAGCCGCGGGACGACGCGTCGTCACGTTCCTCCTCGGTCGAGATGTCCACCAGGATCGCGTAGTAGCTGACCAGTGAGCAGCCGCCGAAGATGCTGCTCAACACGATGGCGACGGCGCCGAGCTGCCAGTTGTCGCCGGTGACGAAGAAGATCGCCGAACAGCTGATCGCGCCGAGCCAGGCGAAGACGCTCATGTGCACTCGCTTGCGCGGCGAGCGGTCCACGAAGGCACCGACGACCGGGAGCAGCACCGCGCTCGAGATCGTGGCGAAGCTGGTCAGATAACTCGGCAGGGAACCGGCGGCCAGGTGCAGGCCGAGCAGGTTGACCGTCTTCCCGCACGTCTCGTCGGCATTCGCGCAGCCGGCGGCATTGCCCGCGATCGTGATCAGGTACGGGGCGAAGAGCACCGAGAGCACAGTCGTGTAGTACGCCGAGTTGGCCCAGTCGTACCAGTTCCAGGCCCGCTGCTGCTGCTTCCGGACCTCCGGATCCGGCTCGACGGCAGCGTGCTCACCCTCCATGACAGCCATGCCTACTCCCTCCAGAGACCACGGCGACTGAGGACATCCTTGAGCACATCGGTGCGATCCGTGAAGATTCCGTCGACTCCGATGTCGATCAGGTGCTCCATCCGGGGCGCATCGTCGACCGTCCAGACGTGTACGTGGACGCCGCTCGCGTGGGCTCGTCGCACCAGGAAGGGACGGGCGGCCGTGTCGGGGATCTGCACGACCGAGTAGCCGGAACGACGGCGCGCCCGGTCCCCGAGCAGGAAGAGGGCGATGATCTCGTCACGGGCCGCACCCGTGGTGACACGGCCACCGGTCGCCTCCCGGAAGCGCCGGATCCGACCGGTGTCGAAGGACGAGACGCACACCCGCGATTCCGCACCCGTGGCCGTGACGAGCTCCGCGAGCGGCAGCACCGAGCCGCCGGCCTTGAGGTCGATGTTGAAGCGCGCCTCCGGGAACTCCTCGAGCAGCTCGTCCATCCGCGGGATCGGCTCACCGCCGACGACCAGGGAGGCCAGGTCGGCCGCGGTGTAGTCCGCGATCTTGCCCGGGTGGCCCGTCACGCGTTCGAGAGCGCTGTCATGGAAGGCGAAGAGCACACCGTCCCGGCTCGCGTGGACGTCGGTCTCGAGATAGCGATAGCCGAGGCCGGTCGCGTGCCGGAAGGCGCGCAGGGTGTTCTCGGCCCCGACCAGCTCGGGGACCTTCGCGCCACCGCGGTGCGCCATCGCCAGCGGACCGCACGGCGGCGCCAGCACCTCGTCGAGATAGGCCGAGCCGGTGCGGGGTGATTCCGGGCTCCCCATGCTCAGGCGGTGTGGTCGTGGAAGGTCTCGATCGACGCACCGAGCTCGTTGAGCCGCTCGGCCAGATCCTCGTAGCCGCGATGGATCACGTACGTCGAGCGCAACACCGAGGTGCCCTTCGAGGCCAGCATCGCCAGCAGGACGACGACCGCCGGGCGCAGCGCCGGCGGGCAGACCACCTCGGCGCCGGACCAGTGCGTCGGACCCTCGATCATCACGCGGTGGGGGTCCATCAGCGTCACCCGGCCGCCGAGCTTGTTGAGCTCGGTCAGGTAGATCGCGCGGTTCTCGTAGACCCAGTCGTGCAGCAAGGTCTTACCCTGGGCAACCGCGCCGATCACGGCGAAGAAGGGCAGGTTGTCGATGTTGAGCCCGGGGAAGGGCATCGGGTGGACCTTGTCGATGGGGGAGCGGAGCACCGACTGACGGGTCGTGATGTCGACCAGCCGGGTGCGGCCGTTGCTGGCGACATACTCCTCGCTGCGCTCGTAGCGCAGGCCCATCTCCTCGAGAACGGCCAGCTCGATCTCGAGGAACTCGATCGGGACCCGCTGGACGGTGATCTCGGAGTCGGTCACGATCGCGGCCGCGAGCAGCGACATCGCCTCGATCGGGTCTTCGCTGGGGGAGTAGTCCACGTCGACGTCGATGGATGCGCGGCCGGTCACCGTGAGCGTGGTGGTGCCGATGCCCTCGATCCTGACGCCGAGGAGCTGCAGGTAGAAGCACAGGTCCTGGACCATGTAGTTCGAGCTGGCATTGCGGATCACCGTCGTACCGTCGTGCAGCGCGGCCGCCATCAGGACGTTCTCGGTGACGGTGTCGCCGCGTTCAGTGAGCACGATCGGGCGACCCGGGCCGGCCGCCGAGTTGGCGGTCGCTTGGTAGTTCCCCTCGGTCGCCTTCACCTCGAGGCCGAAGGGACGCAGCGCGCTCATGTGCGGCTCGACCGTGCGCAGACCGAGATCGCAGCCGCCGGCGTAGGGCAGCTGGAATTCCTGGCTGCGGTGCAGCAGCGGGCCGAGGAACATGATCACCGAGCGGGTACGACGGGCAGCGTCGGCATCGATGGCGCTCAGGTCGAGCGTGGCGGGCGGGATGATCTCCAGGTCGCCCTGGTCGTTGAGCCAGCGGGTACGGACGCCGATGCTCTCCAGGACCTCGAGCAGCCGGTTGACCTCCTCGATCCGGGCGACCCGGCGCAGCGTCGTATGACCGCGGTTGAGGAGGCTCGCGCAGAGCAGCGCGACCCCGGCATTCTTCGAGGTCTTGACCTCGATGCTCCCGGAGAGCGTGGTCGGACCGTGCACCCGCAGATGGGCCGGACCGGTGCCGATGCTGACCAGCTGGGAGTCGAGGGCCTCGCCGATGCGGGCGAGCATCTCCATGGAGAGGTTCTGATGGCCGCGCTCGATGCGGTTGATCGCGCTCTGGCTGGTGCCGAGCTCATCGGCGAGCTGAGCCTGGGTCCAACCGCGGTGCTTCCGGGCGTCTCTGATGAGGTGCCCGATCCGGCCGAGATAATCCATGAGCGGGAGGATATCTCACATATGAGATAAGGCCGCGATTCAGGCGAGGAACTTCTGCTTCAGCGCGGCGACGGTGGCGTCGCTGATGCCGAGCCCGTTGCGGACATAGCTCGAGAAGCTGCCCCAGCTGGCGTCGACCGAGTCGAACCAGGACTGGATCCAGGCCCGCCGGACCGAGGTGGGCGACACGTGGTTGTTGCTGTCCAGATAGTCCTGGATCACGGTCTCCCGCGGCACTCCGAGGATCGTCAGCAGGATCGCCGCCCCGACGCCCGTCCGGTCCTTGCCGTAGGTGCAGTGGAAGACCACCGTGTGCTCGGACATCGCCGTGAGCAGGTCGTGATAGGCGTCCAGCGCACCGAAATAGCACGATTCGATCGGGTACGTCGCGCCGGTGACCATGCCCTCCGGGTCCGATCCCGTGGCCAGCTGGGTCAGCGTGCCGGCGACCACGACCGGGTTCACGCAGCGTACGGTGCCCAGGAGCGCGGTCAGCGAGGGCAGCTTGCCCGGAGGCAGATCGAAGACGTCGGCGACCTGGTAGCCGATGCCGGCCGGCTGGTTGTCGGGGAGCTGCCGGCGCTCGAAGCCGGTCCGAAGGTCGACGATGTCGTCGACCCCGCCGGCTCGCAGCTGGTCCCACTCACCACTCGTCAGCTTGCCGAGCTCACCGGAGCGATAGGCGAGGCCCATGCGCACCCAGTGCCCGTCGGCCGTCTGGTAGCCGCCGACATCGCGGGCGTTGGGCGCGCCCGCCAGGTGCAGCGATCGATCCGGGAGCGAATCGGCGCTCGCCGCCGTCAGGCTCGCCCCGCCCATCAGAAGGGCGACGATCAGCGCCATCGGTGTCATCCGTCGCAGCAGCATGTCCGGTCAACTCCCGATGACGGATTTGGTCACGGTAGCCATCTGGGGAGGGGCTTCACTGACCGGCCGCCCGGAAGCCCGCAACGTGCTCGTTCTCGCGTTCCCGGACGGCGAGCTTGATCTGCTGGATGTTGTTGCGCAGCATGTCCGAGACCAGTTCGTCCATCCGCGGATCGCCGAGCATCGCGATCAGCACCCGGAGCGTGGTCTCGGAGACCTCGCCGACGATCTTGTCGTAGCCGGGGAGCTTGCCGATCAGGCGCACGTTGGGGTCCTGGCGGATCTTCTCGGCAGCGAGCGCCTTCAACTCGTCATGGTTCTCCACGATCGCGGCGGAGATGTTCTGCGTGTAGTGGCCCGTCTGGATGACGTCGACGACCTCGTCCAGCACCATCACGGTGATCGGCCGCTTCACCACGTCGATCACCCGGTCACGGGTCCGGTTGATCAGCCGGAGGCCGCTGGGCGTGCGCAGGCCCCGGCGTACCGTCCAGGCCGTCAGGACCGTCGAGAGGACCGCGAGCACGATCGCCGCGACGACGATCAGGATCACGAGTTGCCACGTGGAGAGTTCGCTGAGCCAGTGCACGCCCGACATCATCGCGGGTCGGGCGGGCACTGCTCAACGGTGACCAGATCTCAGCCCCCGGCGCTGCCCGGTCCGGCCGCGGGGGAGGGCAGGAAGGACATGTCCATCTCGTCCTGGTAGGCGCTGACCTGGTAGGCGCCGTGACCCACCCCGACACTCGGTCCGACGCGGATGCCGACATCGGAGATCTGGCCGCGGCCGTCGGACTTCAGGTAGATGCCGGACTTGAAGCCCAGATCGACGATGTTGCCGATCTTGCCGCTCGCCTTCGACCCCGCCACGACGGTCAGCCCACCGCTGCGGAAGTCGTAGGTCACCTCGACGAAGGCGTACAAGAAGGGGAGCGCCTCGACCGAGAAGCTCTGCTGGATGCTCTCGCAGTTGACCTGAACCGAGGTCGGCCCGAGGTCGACGTTGTACGAGACCTTGTTCAAGCCGGAGCTGCACGCGTCCGGGCTGTTCGGATCCGGTACGCCGGGCTCGGTCTCGTCGGGCTGATCCTGCGCGGGGGTGACGCAGTACTCCTCCCAGACCTTCTCGTTGTGCGTCCAGGCCTGGGCGGCGTCCACGATCGCGGCGAAGACGTCCCGCTCCGCCTCGCGGATCGCGAGCTCGATCAGCCGGCGGGTCTGCGGGCTCTTGATGTTGGCCGCGTAGGCGCTCATCCGGGTCGACAGCTTGTCGACGTACTGCTGCCCGATCGTCTCGAGATCGGCAAGCCGCACACTGAAGTCCGCGTGGTAGCCGCTGAGCTCCGGACGGCACTCCGCCTTCATCTCGTCGTCGAAGCAGTGCGGATCGCCCGATCCCTGGCAGGCCGCCATCGCCTGGTCTGAGATCCGCTGGAAGACCGACTTCACCTCACCGGTGCCGCCGCCGAAGAATTCCTCTCGCATCTCGGTGATGTGGTCGATCCGGGTCTCGAGCATCTGGTCGAGAGCGGCCAGATCCGCCTGCCCGTAGACCTGATAGGCGAGCGAGGCGATCGAGTCGCGCCGGGTGATCTCGGCGCGACTGCGGGTCTCGTCGCCGGCATCCTGGTCCGCCTGGACTGCGTCCTGCTCGTCCTGCTGTGCCTGGATCTCGGCCTGGAAACCGTGCTGGATGCCGACGTAGACCGCATCCAGCACGACGCCCTGGGCAGGAGTTTCCGGGATGGTCAGGTGACGCAGTGCGGTGGGCACACCCTTCGACAGGTCCAGGACGGGCCTGCCCTTCACCGGGTCGACCGTGGGTGTTGTCGGGCTGGGCTTGTCGGAGCGCTGGCGGCTGCGCCGGATCAGCCGCTTGGCCACGGCGTCCTTGCCCGAGCAGGCATTCGCGACGGCCAGGCCGGCGTCGGCCTCACTGAGGATCGGTGCCAGCGCGTGCGCCTGGGCGAAGGCCGTCATGGCCGACGAAGTCTTGCCCAGCTGCAGGAGCGCGGTGCCACGGACCAGCTGCATGCTCGCCTGTACCGGGATGGCCAGGGGAGTGCGGTGGAAGCTCTTCGTGAGCGAGGCGTCGACGAAGGCGAGCGCCTCGTTGGGCAAACCGACGGACACCGCGACGCCGGCTGCGTTGACCAGATGGGCACCATTGCGCGGCTCCCTCTGGTACGCACGCAGCAGCGCCGCCAGCGCGAGGCCGGGGGATCCGGCGATGCCTTTGTCGGACCGGCCGACGATCGCCGTCGCGGCAAGCTTCTCCGCGTCGATGGCCGTTCGGGTCAGCGGCGACTGATCCAGCTTGGTCATTGTCGCGGCACCGACCTTCGAGGTCAGGAAGCCGCGGGCGCTGGCCAGCGCCTGGGTCAGGTTCATCGCGCGCGCAGGCGTCCTGGCAGCGCAGGCCATCTTGGCGAGCATGAGGTTCATGTCCTCGTTGGGCGGCCAGGGCGAGGAATCGGAGAAGGTCCGCAGCACCAGGGAGGATGACTTCGGGTCTGCCTTCACGCTCACCCGATTGCCCGCCACCGTGCAGTTGTCGGCCTCGTTCGACTCGGCATCGACACCGGTGTCGTCGGCGCAGACCAGGACCGAGTACGACGCCGCCGGCGTACCCACGGGGACGGTGAGGGCGACCGAGGGACGAGCCTTCCTGGCACCCGCGCGCAGCTTGGGGTCCGCCTGCTGGCCGACCAGGCGGATGTCGGCGATCGCAAGGCGCGGGTTCGTCGTACCGGACTTCCGCTCGGCGAGGCTGCCGGCCGGATTGGTGGTCAGATAGGCGCGCATGACGCTGGGCTTGGCAGTCCTTCTGCCGGCATTTCGCAGGGTGTGACGGACGATGATCCGGCCACCCTCCACCACGGACGAGGTGCTGACGTTCGCGGCGCTCACCTTCAGGTTGGGCTTGCCCTTGCTCTTGTCCGGTACGGCGTCGGCCGGCCCGGCCGTGCCGAGCAGCGCGCCGGCGGTGAGGGCGGCCGCGGTGACGGTCGCGACCGTGCGGATTCGGGACATCGAATGCTCCTGGGGTTCGGGGTAGCCCGAAGCTAGGAGGCGGCATGTCCCGGCAGACAGGGCTGCGAGTCCCGGATCTGTCCCGACTTCCGGCGACGCCACGCCCTAGGCTGTGCGCATGCGCCTGACGTGGACGACGTGGATGCCCACCGCAGCGCTGATCGTGCTGGCCTTCTCGTGGGGCCATCACCCCACCGGCTTGCCGAGCGTGTTCGTCGCGGTCTTCCTCGTCGGCGCAGTTCTCGCCGCCGTCCACCACGCCGAGGTCGTCGCCCACCGGGTCGGGGAACCCTTCGGATCACTGCTGCTCGCGATCGCGGTCACCACGATCGAAGTAGGCCTGATCGTGGCCCTGATGGTGGGGGACCAGGACACCTCGACGCTGGCGCGGGACACCGTCTTCGCCGCCGTGATGATCACGGTCAACGGCATCGTCGGACTGTCCCTCGTCGTCGGGGCGATGCGGCACCATCTCGCCGTCTTCAACGCCGAGGGCGCCGGGTCGGCACTGGCGACGGTCGTCGCGCTGGCAGCACTCACGCTGGTACTGCCCTCGTTCACGACCAGCGCTCCGGGACCTCAGTTCACCGGCTCGCAACTCGCCTTCGCCGCGATCGCATCGCTGGCGCTCTATCTGATGTTCGTGTTCACCCAGACGGTCCGGCACCGGGACTTCTTCCTGCCGGTTCAACGTGGTCACGGCCCGGTGGACGCCGACGGCGACGGGCATGCCGACCCGCCGAGCAATCGGGCCGCACTCTTCTCGCTCGGCCTCCTGTTGGCGGCGCTGCTGTGCGTCGTCGGGCTGGCGAAGGTCGAGTCGCACGCGATCGAGGACTCGGTCCATGCGCTGGGCTTCCCGGAGACCTTCGTCGGTGTCGTCATCGCGCTGCTCGTGCTGCTGCCGGAGACGATCGCCGCGGTGCGCGCGGCCCGGCGCGATCTCGTGCAGACCAGCATCAACCTCGCTTACGGATCGGCGATGGCCTCGATCGGTCTCACCATCCCCGCCATCGCGGTTGCCTCGATCTGGCTCGACGGTCCGCTCACTCTGGGCCTGGCGCCGATGCAGATGGTGCTCTTGCTGGTGTCGGTGGTCGTCGGGGTGCTCACCGTCGTACCGGGGCGCGCGAAGCCGCTGAACGGCGGGGTACACCTGGTCCTGCTGGCGGCGTACCTGTTCCTCTCGGTCAGTCCCTGAGCATTCGTCGACGAGGAGTAGCGTCCGAAGCATGACTGGACGGCTGCAGTTCCACGAGGTGCTTCCGGACACGTACAAACGGTTGCTGAACCTCAATCAACACGTCGAGCGCATGGCTGAGGAGCACGGCGTGTCCGCGCGCCTGGTCGAGATGCTGAAGATCCGCTGCTCGCAGATCAACGGCTGCGCCTTCTGTACGGACATGCACGTGCAGAGGGCATTGGACGCCGGCGAGGATCACCGGCGGCTGCACCTCCTGGCCACCTGGCGCGAGGCCGGACAGATCTTCACGGACCAGGAGCGGGCCGCCTTCGAACTGGCCGAGGCGGTCTGCCACTTGCCGGCAGCGCAAGAGATTCCCGACGACGTGTACGACGCCGCCGCGGCTCAGTTCGACGAGTCGCAACTAGGCGTCGTCGTCTGGGCGATCGCGGAGATCCAGACATTCAACGCACTCAATGTGATGAGCCAGAAGCCGCTGCCAGGGTGACCCGGCCGGTTGTAGCGATCACGCCGCGGGCCTGACCTCGCGTGCGCCCCACTCGAGGATCCTGATGGGGTGGGTGCCGGCTCGGTCGACGAGGGTGTGTCGGCCGTGGGGTGATTTCCAGAGGAATCTGTTG
>JASLCW010000306.1 GCA_030151765.1 Marmoricola sp. | reverse complement strand
TCGCCGCGGTCACTGCCGTCGCCGCCCGGGGCACCTCCTTCGGTACGCCGACCACCCCCGAGGTGGAGCTGGCCGAGGAGATCGTCGCCCGCACCTCCGCCGAAACGGTCCGGCTGGTCTCCTCCGGCACCGAGGCGACCATGTCCGCCATCCGCCTCGCCCGCGGCTTCACCGGCCGCGACCTGGTCGTGAAGTTCGCCGGCTGCTACCACGGCCACGTCGACGCGTTGCTCGCTCAGGCCGGCTCCGGATTGGCGACCTTGGGCATCCCGGGTACGCCCGGCGTACCGGATGATGCGACCAAGGCGACCCTGGTGCTGCCCTACAACGACCGCGAGGCGGTCTCCGCCGCCTTCGCCGAGTACGGCGACCGCATCGCCTGCGTGATCACCGAAGCCTCGCCGGGCAACATGGGCGTCGTCCCGCCCGCCCCCGGCTTCAACGGCTTCCTCGCGCAGACCTGCGCCCAGCACGGTGCCCTCTTCATCAGCGACGAGGTGATGACCGGCTTCCGGGTCAGCCGCTCGGGTCAGTGGGGCGTCGACGGTGCGCTCGAGGGCTGGCGCCCCGACCTGGTCACCTTCGGCAAGGTCATGGGCGGCGGCTTCCCGGCCGCGGCCTTCGGTGGCCGCGCCGACGTGATGGCCCACCTGGCCCCGCTCGGTCCCGTCTATCAGGCGGGCACCCTCTCCGGTAACCCCGTCGCGAGCACCGCCGGGCTCACCACGCTGCGACTGGCGACCGACGAGGTCTACGCCCGCGTCGACGAGGTGGCCCGGATCATCTCCGCGGCCGCCACCGAGGCACTGACCGCGGCCGGCGTACCGCACGTGCTGCAGGCCAACGGCAACATGTTCAGTGTCTTCTTCACGGACGAAGACAGCGTCCCGGACTACGCGACCGCCGCGAAGCAGGACGTCGAGGCCTTCAAGACCTTCTTCCACGCCATGCTCGACCAGGGCGTCTACCTGCCGCCGAGCGCCTTCGAGGTGTGGTTCTGCTCCGCCGCTCACGACGACCGGGCCGTCCAGCACGTTCTCGACGCGCTGCCGGTCGCGGCCCGGGCCGTCGCGACGGGAGGTGCCGTGTGAGCACCACGACCGTCCATCTGCTCCGCCACGGCGAGGTCCACAACCCGGAGGGCATCCTCTACGGCCGCGCCCCCGGCTTCCATCTCTCCGAGCGCGGCCGCGCGATGGCCGACCGTGTCGCCGAGCGGATCGGTGACCGTGACATCACGGTGATCACGGCCTCCCCGCTCGAGCGTGCCCAGGAGACGGCGGCGCCGCTGGCCGCCGCGCGCGGTGTCGAGGTCGGCATCGACGAGCGGCTGATCGAATCGGAGAACTACTTCGCCGGTCGCCCCTTCAAGCCGACCGACCTGCTCAAGCCCTCGGTCTGGCCGCATCTGCGCAATCCCTTCAAGCCCTCGTGGGGCGAGCCGTACGACGAGCTCGCGGCGCGCATGTGGGCCGCCGTACTCACCGCGCGGGATGCCGCGGAGGGTCACGAGGCCGTGCTCGTCTCGCACCAGCTGCCGATCTGGGTGACCCGGCTCTTCGCGGAGAAGCGGCGCTATCTGCACAACCCGCGCCATCGCCAGTGCACGCTCTGCAGCCTCACCTCCTTCGAGTTCGACGGCGATCAGCTCACCTCGGTCGGCTACGCCGAACCGGCCGGCGACCTGATCCCGCCGGCGGACCGCAAGGACCCCTTCTCCTCCGGCGGCGGCGCCGCATGAGAAGGCTCCTGGTCGCCCTCGCGCTGCCGCTCGCCCTCGTGCTGATCGCAGGCTGCGCCTCCGGCACCGGAACCAAGGGCTACATCGACGGCGGTAGCGTCGTGAAGGAGATCAAGCCCTCCGACCGCAAGCCGGTCGGCCTGGTCGCCGGCGACAAGCTCGGCGGAGGCAAGCTCGACCTCGCCGACTATCGGGGCAAGGTCGTCGTCCTCAATCTGTGGTGGTCGCTGTGCCCACCCTGCCGGGCCGAGCAGCCGATGCTCGCCGGTGCCGCGCGCGACCTGATGGCCAAGGGCGTCGCCGTGATGGGCATCAACACCCGCGACGCCGCCCCGAGCGGGCCGATCGCCTACCAGCGCTCCTTCAAGGTGCCCTACCCGAGCATCTTCGATCCGGACGGGCAGACGCTGCTCGCCTTCAAAGCCTATGTGTCACCCAACGCGATCCCGAGCACGCTGGTGATCGACAAGGAGGGCCGGGTCGCCGCCGTCGTACTCGGTGAGCTCCCGTCGCGTACGACGCTGCTCGACCTCGTCGAGGGCGCCGGTGGTCCGCAGGTGACCTCGTCATGATCCCGCTCACGCAGGGCAACTGGTTCGCCGACCAGGCGATGGACGGCTCGCTGCTGCTCGCCGTACCCGTCGCGCTGATCGCCGGTCTGGTCTCCTTCTTCAGTCCCTGCGTGGTGCCGCTGCTCCCCGGCTATCTGTCCTACATGACCGGCCTGAGCGGTGCGGATCTCGGCACCGCCCGCCGCGGCCGGATGTTCGCCGGCGCGCTGCTCTTCGTGCTCGGCTTCTCGGTGATCTACATCCTGATCGGCGCGGCCACGGGTGCCATCGGCGCCTGGCTCTTCGAGTACAAGGGCCAGATCCAGTTCGTCCTGGGCATCCTCACGATCGTGCTCGGCATCGCTTTCCTGGGTGCGATCCCGGTGATGCAGCGTGACTTCCGGATCCACAAGGTCCCTGCCGTCGGTCTCTACGCGGCGCCTCTCCTGGGCGTGCTCTTCGGTCTCGGCTGGACGCCGTGCCTGGGCCCCACGCTCACCGCGGTCAACGCCCTCTCCATGCAGGAGGGGACCGTCGCGCGCGGGATCACCCTGACGCTCTTCTACTGCCTGGGTCTCGGGCTGCCCTTCATCATCGCCGCGCTGGCGTACCGACGGATGCTCGGTGCGATCGGGTGGGTACGCCGCCACCAGCAGTGGGTCACCCGCATCGGTGGCCTGATGCTCATCGTCGTCGGGCTGCTGCTCGTCACCGGCTGGTGGCAGCTCGCGGTGAACAACCTGCAGACCTGGTTCTTCCCGGGATTCACGGCGGGGGTCTGAGGTGACCGAGCAGGTGCAGCAGGAGCGCAACGAGCGCGACGTACCCAACGAGCGGCCCGCGGGCCTGGGTCCGCGCGAGCTGCTGCGCTGGGCCTGGCGCCAGTTGACCTCGATGCGCACCGCGCTGCTGCTGCTCTTCCTGCTCGCGCTGGCGGCGATCCCCGGGTCGGTGATCCCGCAGACCAATGTCGACGCCCTGAGCGCTTCCAAGTGGCACGACCAGCACAAGACGCTGGCGCCGATCTACGACCGGCTCGGCCTCTTCGACGTTTATCACTCGGTGTGGTTCTCGGCGATCTACATCCTGCTGATGATATCGCTGGTGGGCTGCATCGTGCCGCGGCTGGGGGTCTACTGGCGCGGCGTACGGGCCCGGCCGCCGGTGGCGCCGCGCAATCTCTCCCGGCTCCCCGAGCACCGGGAGCTGAGCGTTGCCGACGAGGTCGAGGTCGTACTCGACCGCGCCCGGCTGGTGCTGCGCCGGCGCCGCTTCCGGAT